>NZ_SZWJ01000001.1:0-210004 GCF_012184455.1 Caulobacter sp. SSI4214
GAGAAGGCCCTGGCCGCCGAAGACGCCACCGTGTCGCGCAAGGTGGCCGAGGCCGCTCGGGCGCAAGCGCGGGCCGACGCTATCAAGCTGGCGCTGTTGCGCCGTCGGGTGGCCCTGGAGTGGGGCCCCGCTTTCGCCGCCGATGCTCGCCGCGCGCGCGTGATCGCGGACGTCGCGTCCGGGCGGGCGGCGCTGGTGCGCGTCGACGCCGCCGCTAGCCTGGAAGGCGTTCGTACCATGCGCCTGGACCTCGGCCCGCAAGGCAGCGCGACGGCCACGGTCCTCGGCGTCGCCCGCGTCGCCGACCCGCGCCTCCAATCCGCCGGACTGATCGGCCTGGTCTCCGGTCCCAAGGCCGCTTTGCTGTCGGTGGGCATGACCGCCACCGCCATCCTGGATCGCGCCGATGGCGCGGCCGGCGTCGTTCTGCCGCGCGCGGGCCTCGTGCGCGTCGGCGGGCTCACCTTCGCCTATGTCCGCAAGGGCGCCGACCAGTTCGAGCGCCGGCCAGTGGTCGGCGGCGCGCCCCAGATGGACGGCCTGTTCGCGCCGACCGGCTTCAGGCCTGGCGAGCTCGTCGTCGTCGAAGGCGCGGCGGCGCTTCTGGCGGCCGAAACCGCGCCGCCCAAGTCGGACGCCAAGAAGGACGAGGACTAGACCGTGCTCTCCGCCATCGTCCGCTGGTCGCTGGACCGGCCTCGCCTGGTCGCCGTCGCGGCGCTGGTGCTGCTGGTCTACGGCGGCCTGACCCTGTCGCGCGCCAAGTTCGACGTCTTCCCCGATTTCGTCCCCGCCCAGGCCGAGGTCCAGACAGAGGCCCCGGGCCTGACCGCCGAACAGGTCGAGCAACTGGTCACGCGACCGGTCGAGCAAGCGGTCAACGGCGCCGCCGGCGTCGCGGCCGTGCGCTCGGAGTCCATCCAGGGCCTGTCGGTGGTCAATGTGGTGTTCGCCGAAGGCTCGGATCCGTATCGCGCCCGCCAGGTCGTGGCCGAGGCGTTGGGCGAGATCAACGGAACCCTGCCGGCGGGCGTCGACGCCCCCAAGGTCGCTCCGCTGACCTCATCGACCATGGACCTGCTGAAGATCGGCTTCACCTCCGATAAGCTGAGCCCGATGGCGCTGCGCGATCTGGTGCAATGGACGGTGCGGCCGCGCCTGCTGGCGACGCCCGGCGTGGCCCGCGCCACGGTCTATGGTGGCGAGGTGCGCCGTTTCGAGGTTCGCGCCCGTCCCGCCGATCTGGCGGCCCGCGACCTTTCCCTCGGTGATCTCGTCGCCGCCGTGAAGACCGCCACCGGCGTCAGCGGCGGCGGCTTCATCGACACCCCCGAACAGCGCATCCTGATCGAGGCGCGCGGCCAGGCGCGCTCGCCTTCCGACATCGCCGCCGCGCCGATCAATGTCGGGGGCCAATCGGGCGCGCCCGTCCGGATCGGCGACGTCGCCGATGTGGTCTCCGCGCCGGCGCCCGATGTCGGCGAAGCCCTGATCATGGGCAAGCCCGGCGTGCTGGTCAGCCTCTCCAGCCAATATGGAGCCAACACCCTGAACGCCACGCGCGCGGTCGAGGCCTCGCTCGCCGAGCTGAAGCCCGCGCTGGACGCCCAGGGCGTCAGAATGGAGGCCGGGCTGCACCGTCCGGCCAACTTCATCGGGACCGCCCTTTCCGGCATCACCGAGGACCTGGTGATCGGGGCGGTGCTGATCGCGTTGGTCCTGCTCGTCTTCATGCGAGGTCTCCGCGCGGTGGCGGTGTCCTTCGTCTCGATCCCGCTGTCGCTGCTGACCGCCGTGATCGTACTGGACCGCCTGGGCTGGACCATCAACACCATGACCCTCGGCGGCCTGGCCGTCGCCCTGGGCGTGGTGGTCGACGACGCCGTGATCGATGTGGAGAACATCGTGCGCCGCTTGCGGCTGCGGGGCGAGGAAGCCGCCGCCGACATCGTTCTGGCCGCCTCGCTGGAGGTGCGCGCGCCGGTGATCTACGCGACGCTCGTCGTGGCCCTGGTGCTGGTTCCGGTGCTGCTGCTGCATGGCCTGCAAGGCGCGTTCTTCGCGCCGCTGGCCGCCGCGTTTATCGTGGCGACGGCGGCGTCTTTGGCCGTCGCCATCGTGGTCACGCCGCCGCTGGCCCTGCTGATGTTGGACAGGGCGCGCTTGCCCGACGAACCCGCCTTCCTGACCCGCGCCAAGGCCTGGCACGAAGGCGTGCTGACCCGCGTCTGCGATCGCTCCACCTGGGCTCTTATCGCCGCCGTGGCCGCGACCCTGCTCACCGCCGGCGGCCTGTTGCTGTTCAATTCGGAGCTTCTGCCCAGCTTTCGCGAGGGGCACTTCGTCCTCGTCGTCTCCACGCCGCCAGGAACCTCGCTGAATGTCATGCGGCGATACGGCGAGGGGGTCACCCGCGATCTGCTGGCCATTCCTGGCGTCGCCACCGTCGAACAACAGATTGGCCGGTCGCCGGGCGGCGAAGACACCTTCGGCCCCGAGCGCAGCGAGTTCCACGTCGAACTGAAGCCGCACCTGTCGGGCAAGGACCAGGACCGCATTCAGAAGGCCATCCACGAGACACTCGACGCCTATCCAGGCCTGCGCAGCGAGGTGATGACCTTCCTGGGCGACCGCATCGGCGAGTCTCTGACCGGTGAAACGGCCGCGCTCAGCGTGGGCGTCTACGGCGCCGACCTCGACACCCTGGACAGGACGGCCGCCCAGATCGCGGCGGTGATGGAAAAGGTCCCGGGCGCGGTCGACGTGAAGGTCCAGACCCCGCCGGGCACGCCCGTGGTGCGCGTCGATCTCGACCTGCCCGCCCTGGCGCGCTACGGCCTGACGCCCGCCGAAGCCTTGCAGGCCGTGCAGACCGCCTATCAGGGCGCGACCGCCGCTCAGATCTACGAAGAGACCCGGGCGATCGACATCGCCGTGACCACCCGCCCCGAGCTGCGCCAGGATCCCGAAAGCGTCGGCGATCTGCTGCTGCGGTCCAGTTCGGGCATGGTCGTTCCGCTGAAATCGGTCGCCCGGGTCGCCCTCGCCGAGGGTCGAACCAGCGTCTCGCACGAAGGCGGCCGCCAGCGTCAGGTCGTCACCGCCAATCCGGCGCCCAAGGACGCCCAGAAGGTCACCGACGCGGTCCAGAAGGCGATCGCCAAGCAGGTCGTCCTGCCCGCCGGCGTCTATCTTGACTATGGCGGCGCGGCCGCGGGCGCGCGGGCGGCGCAACGGGAACTGGCCTTCAATATCGCCATCGCCCTGGGCGCCATCGTCGCGGTGCTGCTGATCGCGTTCGGCGACGGCCGGGCCGTGGCGCTGATCGTCGCCGCCGCGCCTTTCGCCCTCGTGGGCGGGGTGGCGGCCGTGGCCCTGACCGGAGCCAGTCTCTCGCTGGGCTCGCTGGTCGGCTTCGTCACCTTGTTCGGGGTGGCGGCCCGCAACGCGATCCTGCTGGTCTCGCACCTGGATCACCTGATCACCGCCGAGGGACAGACCTGGTCGCTGGCGACCCTGATCCGCGCGACCCGCGAGCGCGTCACGCCGATCCTGATGACCGCCCTGGTCACCGCCCTGGGCGTGCTGCCGCTGGCGGTCCAGACGGGCCAGGCCGGGCGCGAGATCCAAGGACCGATGGCGATCGTCATCCTGGGCGGCCTTGTCAGCTCGACCCTGGCCAGCCTAGTCCTGCTGCCGGCCTTGATCTGGCGCTTTGGTCGCGCCCGACGCGCCTAGAGAACACAGGTTCGAGGCGTCTCGGTCAGGCCGGACTCGAATAGATTTCAGGCGGAAGCCGAGGCGCGCCGTCGCTGGCGCGGGGGATTTCTCGTCCCTGCCGAAACTCCCTCGGCGACTGGCCGTACTGCTCGCGGAAGGCCCGGCTGAAATGGGCCGAACCGTTGAAGCCCCAGCGGAAGCAGATCTCGGAGATCGACAGCCGCGCGTGTTGCGGACTGGCCAGGTCGATGCGGCAGCGATCCAGCCGACGCGACCGCAGATAATGGCTGAACGTCTCGTTGGCCGAGGCGAACAGCTTCTGCACGTAACGCGGCGAGACGCCCTCCTCGTCCGCGACGCGGCGCAGGGAGAGGTCCGGGTCGGGCAACAGGGTCTCGATGGTCTGGCAAAGCCGCTGCAGGTGCGCCGTCGGCGTCGAGGCGTCGGCGGCGTCCGCGTTGGCCGCGCCGCGCTCCAGCAGGCACTGCGCCAGGAACTCGGTCAGGGCCAGGTCGACCGGCCGCAGCTGATCGACCGAAAGGTTCTCCAGCTCCTCCGCCGTCGCCCGCAACAGGTCGGACAGAATGCGCGGCACGCCCTGGGAGCCCTCGAGCCAACCCACACGCAAATTGAAAGGCTTGATCAAGCGGTGATCCAGCGCCACGCGCGGCGCGCGCACGAACAGCAGGCGCGAGCGTGTCTCAAGGCGGAGGGCCGCGGCGTGTCCGGTCGGGCCAAAGGCGATGTCGCCCGGCGATATGCTGGCGGCCAGGTCCTCGGTGACCAAGGTCGCCTCGCCGTGAAGCAGCACCGCCAGCCAGACCGCCGCCGGCTGCCCCGAGAGGCGCCCCGAAATCGTCTGGGCGCCAGCCTCGACCAAGGCGAATTCGATCCCCAGCGGCGAGGTCAGGCACACCACCGAGGCCGCCGCCGGCTCGCCATCCGAAAGGCCTTCGATCGGAAGGCCAAGCCGCCCCATGGCCTCGCGCCAGGCTTCCGCCCGCTCGGCCCGAGGGTGGCTTTCGGTGCTGAACGACCAGGCCTTCATGCGCCTAGTCCCGCATCTTGGGGAAGATGTCGCGCGGCACTCGCACGTGGCAGCCTTGAGTGCCGTCGACCACCTGGGTGACGCCGAAGTCGGCCGCCACGCTCATCAGCGAATAGGCGTCGTTCCGCGACAGCCCGACCTGGTCGCTGAGCAGGCTCAGCATCTTGGTCGAGGCGTCGCGCATAGCCAGGTCAAGATCCTCGTTGAAGCCGTGGACGATCCACCATTTGGGCGTCTCCAGCAGCGGGCCCGGCGTCTGGATATCCTTGCGTAGAACGATCTGCATCAGGACGTTCAGCGAGCTTTCGATGGCGGTGCCCGAGATCTCGCCATCGCCCTGGCTGACGTGGGGGTCGCCGATCGAGAACAGGCCGCCCTCGACCTGAACGGTGTAGTACATCGTCGCCCCGGCCCCGATACGCCAGTTGTCGATATTGCCGCCATGCTCGCCCGGCGGGATGGTGCTGACGCGACCCTCGACCGCGGGCGCGACGCCGGCGGTGCCCAGGTGCGGACGAGCGGGCACGCGAACGCCCTTCAGGGCCGGCTGGCGATCGCACGCGGGGCAGTGGGTGATCGTGCCCGGGATCAGGTACTTGCCTTCGAAATCGTAGGCATAAAGGGCGCTGGCGGTGTTGGTGTTCGGGTCCAGCTCGTAGATCGTCACCCGCTCCTTCTCGTCGAAATCCTTGTAGAGGTGACCCCAGTTGG
The DNA here is from genome assembly GCF_012184455.1 of Caulobacter sp. SSI4214. Lineage (NCBI taxonomy): Bacteria > Pseudomonadati > Pseudomonadota > Alphaproteobacteria > Caulobacterales > Caulobacteraceae > Caulobacter > Caulobacter sp. SSI4214. The sequence continues at coordinate 5,480 of NZ_SZWJ01000001.1, forward strand.
CCGCGAGATTGGAGCCGTAATTGTTGCGCGGGACCATGCGCAGGTAGCGCACTTCCAGCACGTCGCCCGGCTTGGCGTCCTCGACATAGATCGGCCCGGTCATGATGTGGACGCCGGGGTTGCGATCGTCCTCGGGGATCTCCTTGAAGATCCGGGTGACGCCTTCGTCCATCATCAGTTCCGGCGCGTCGCCGGCATGGTGGGTAATGGCCTCGGCCTGAACAAGGTCACCGCTCTTGATGCGCAGCGAAGGCGGGGTCGCCGGGTCGAAATAACCCCAGTGCACGGTCTGAGGGGTGGCTTTCAGATGGTGCAGCGCGCCCGGAAGGACGTCGGGGCGGGTCTGGCCGGGTTCGCAGATAAAGGACATCGAAGTCTCCGATCAGGCGGCTTGAGGCGTGAGCGTGACCGTGGTCATGCTCAAGGAGCCGTGCTCGATGTGATCTGGGGCGAAGGCGACGCGGTCGCCGGGCTGGCGCGCGCCCAGCACGTAAAGCAGCGGCCAGTAATGGTCGGGCGTCGGAACCGAGCGCTGGGCGTCCTGGCCCTGGCTCTCGAAATCCACCGCCCGCTCGGGCGCGTCCTCGACGATGGCGGTCTTGATGTAGTCGTTGAACCGCTGGGACCAGTCGTAGGGCCGGCAGTGGCGGTCGCCCCAGTCCATGGCCGGTAGGTTATGGACGATATTGCCGGTGCCGACGATCAGCACGCCTTCGTCTCTGAGCGGCGCCAGGCGCTGGCCGATCTCGAAGTGCCAGGCCGGCGGCTTCGTCGCGTCCATGCCCAGCTGCACCACCGGCACGTCGGCGGCGGGAAAGGCCTTGCCCAGCACCGACCATGTCCCGTGGTCCAAGCCCCAGCCGCTCTCGTCCAGCGCCACCGGCGTCGGCGCGAGGATCTCGCGAACCCGCGCGGCCAGCTCGGGTGAACCCGGCGCGGGATATTGCTGGTCGAACAGGGCCTTGGGAAAGGATGCTCCGAAATCATGGATGGTGCGCGGCTTGGTCATGGCCGTCACCGCTATGCCGCGCGTCAGCCAGTGCGCCGAAACGCAGAGGATCGCCTTGGGCTTACCAACGGCGTCGCCGATGGCCTTCCAGGTCCTTGTGGTGTCGTTGGACTCCAGCGCGATCATCGGGCTGCCGTGACCGAAGAAGATGACCGGCAAGCGGCTCACGCGGCGGCCTCCTCGTTGGCGGGCGCCGGCGCGCCGGCAGCCTTCAGGGCCGTCCAGGCCCGTTGGTAGCGCGGCGTCAGCCAGCGGTTGAACTGCACCTGCGCCCCCTCCTGCCAGGAATAGCGGCCCCGGATGGCGAACCGCGAGCGCAGGCCCTGCTGAACCAGTTCGTCGACATGCATGTCCTGGGCGATGATCTTGCCCGCCGAGGTCATGATCATCTCGAGGCGCTCCTCGAAGCCGGGCGTCTCGGTCGCGCCCGGCGCCACCAGAAGGCCGGTGTCCTGTTCCATGGTCTCGGGGCCCGTCGGCCGCAGGATCAGATAGATGACCATGTCGCTGGTCATCACCAGCGACAGCGTCGGCGGGATATTGGCGAAGGTCGCGCGGTTTCGATCGGTCTCGCTCAGCTTTGGAAAGACCGGCAGCACGGCCTTCTGGGTCGGATTGAAGCTGACATCGGCGTGCAGCGTGCCATTGAAGCGCAGGAAACCCGCGTCGCCCGCTCCGGCCTCGGGGAAGCTGCACAGCTCACTGGGAATGAAGTCGTGCAGCGGCCCCCGGTGCAGCTTGCTAGCGTGATAGCCATCGTTGTTGTTCTCGAACATCACCTTCCAGTTCCAGGCGAACTGACCGGTCATCGGCGGCGAAAGCCCCTCGGCGTTCGTCAGGTCGTAATTGGCGATGGCGGCCTCCACCGCCTCCAGACGCGGGGCCAGCGGCGGAGCCTCGGCGTCGAAATTGATGAAGATGAAGCCCAGCCAGATCTCGACCTTGAAGGTCGGCAGCTTCACCGCCTTCTTGTCGAAGTCGCAAGTCCGCTCCATCGCCGGCGCGTTCACCAGATCGCCGTTCAGCGAGTAGACCCAGTGGTGATAGGGACAGACGAAGCCGCGCGTGTTGCCCCGTCCCTCGGCCACCAGCATGGCGCGATGCTGACATACGGCCGACATCGCCTTGATCTCGTTGTCGCGATTGCGCGTGACGATGATTGGCTCGCCGATGATGCGCGTCGTGAAGAAGTCGCCTGGCTCCTTGACCCAGTCCACGCGCCCGACGCACAGCCATTCATGATTGAACAGCGCCTCCTTCTCGAACTCGTAGAAGTCGGCGTCGGTGTAGCAGGCCGGCGGCAGGGTCTCGGCGGCCTCGACGCCCAGCATCGACCGTGAAAGGCCGTCGAAAAAGGCGTCGCTGAGAAAGCTCGGGCGCGGGTTCATCGTGAGGCGCTCTGAAAGTCGAAGTCGACCCTGACGCTAGGACCGGACCATGAGCGGGTCTTGCCTCAGCGCGCACGAAGAGTTGGTCGTCAAACGCCCCCGCGCGCCGATCGCCGCATCCGTGAGCGCTGGGCGCCGCAAGTCCGCCTTCGGCGCCCAAGGCCCAATCATCCGCCAGGGCGACGAGAAAGCTTTCGTGCGCGTTTGGGCAAGACCGATCCGGTCGGCGAGCCTAGGTTCCGTGAATGATCGCATCTTCGAGGACGCCATGACGCCGACCGCCGACATCGCCATCAAGGATCTGAAGGCCGGCTTCGGCGCCGAGATCACGGGGCTTGATTTGGCGACCGCCTCCGACGCGGCGCTAGACCAGGTGGTCGACACCTTTCATCGCCACGGCGCGATCGCCCTGCGCGACCAGAAGATGACGCCTGACGACCTGATGCGCTTCATCGGCCGCTTCGGGGAGGCCGAAGATCACACGCAAACGCGTTTTACGCTCAAGGGATACCCGAAGATCTTCATCCTCTCGAACCGTGTGGTCGACGGCAAGCCGATCGGCGCGCACAACGATGGCGTCGGCTGGCATACCGACTACAGCTACAAACCCGAACCGGTGATGCTGACCATGCTCTACGCGGTCGAAGTGCCGGAGGAAGGCTCTGACACGCTGCTGGCCGATGGTTGCGCCGCCTGGAACGCTCTGCCCGCCGACCGGCAGGCCCTCTTGGAGGGGCTGAAGCTGCATCACAGCTACAAGCATTTCATGGCCACACGGACGTTCGGCGAACAGCAGACCCTGTCGCCGGAGATGGAGGCGGCCAATCCCGACGTCGAACACCCGCTGATCCGCACGCATCCGGCCGACGGCCGAAAGGCGCTATGGCCCTCGACCGGCACCGTCACCGAGGTGATCGGCATGCCCGGCCCGGCGGGTCTGGCGCTGCTGGACGAGTTGGTCGAGTTCATGACCCAGGACCAGTTCGTCTATCGCCACAAGTGGCGGGTCGGCGACCTCTTGATGTGGGACAACCGCTGCACCCTGCATACCGGCACGCTTTACGACGACACCAAGTACTTCCGGACCATGCATCGGCTGTGGGTCAAGGGCGACAAGCCGTACTGATGGCCAAGACCTGGTTCATCACCGGCGTTTCGGGCGGCCTTGGGCGAGACATCGCCCTGGCGGCCCTCGACCGGGGCGACGTCGTCGTGGGCACGGTTCGCAAGCCCGAGGCGGCCGCTGCCTTCGCTGCCCGTGGCGGACACGCCTTGATCCTCGACGTCACCGACGAAGCCGCCGTGAAGACCGCCGTGGCCAAGGCCGAAACGGTGACCGGACGGATCGACGTCCTGGTCAACAACGCCGGCTACGGCCTTGTCGGCGCGGTCGAGGAAGCTTCGCTGGACGAGGTCCGGGCCCAGTTCGAAACCAATGTCATCGGCCCTCTGGCGGTGCTGAAGGCGGCCCTGCCGGCGATGCGCGCGCGTCGCGCCGGCCGGATCATCAATATCACCTCGGTCTCGGGCCTGGCGGTCTGGGCCGGCACGGGCGTCTACTGCGCCAGCAAGTGGGCCTTGGAGGGCCTGACCCAATCGCTCGCCCAGGAAGTGGCCGAGCTCGGCGTCAAGGTCGTCAACGTCGCGCCGGGCGGCCTGCGCACTGACTTCGCCTCGAGTTCCAAGACCCTCGTGGCCCAAAAGCTCACCGACTATGACGGTCTAGCCCGGGACGCCGAGCGGATCATGGCCGAGCACGCCGGCCAGGAGCCTGGCGATCCCGCCAAGGCCGCCCAGGCCATCCTGGCCATCGCCGATGTCGAGGATCCGCCGATGCACCTGCTGCTGGGCGAGGACGCCCTGAAGTACGCGCGCCACGCCGCCGAAACCCTGGCCGCCGACATCGAGGCCTGGAAGGCCCTGAGTCTCTCGATCAGCTTCAAGACTTGACCTGAAACGCGAGCTTTTCCCGTGACAAAGCCCAATACCCTGATCTTCGTGGACCTGGCTTCAGACGACCCTTCCGCCGCCGGCGCGTTCTACGCCCAGGTGTTCGGCTGGGAGAACGACGCTCGTCCCGAGGGCGTCTACCACCGCATGGTGCCCGGCGGCTTCTTCAAGAAGCCCGACGGGACCGACAGCGAGATCGGCAACCTGCACCTCGGCATCTTCAAGGCCGCCAACGCCCGCCCGCACCCCGAGCCGGAAGGCGTCGAGCCTCGCGGGCTGAGCACCGAGGGGCGCAAGCCGCGCATTTGGGTTCTGATCAGCGACGACGACAGCGCCGACCGCATCCTGGGCGCCGCCGAGGCGCTAGGCGCGACCCTGCTGTGGAAGAACCACTACTGGAAGGAATTCAACGGCTACAACCACGCCTTCCGCGACCCGTGGGGCAACGAAATCGTGCTGTGGGGCAAGGCCGGCTCGGATCCCCAGATTCCGACGGACTACACCCGAGAATAGCCAGCCGCCGCGCGCCAGGGTCGCCCCCGGCGCGCGGGGCGCCCATGACTAGAAGGGCTTGTCGCCCGCGATGGTCACCCGGTAGCCGGTGCGCGTGTCGGGGAAATAATCCCAAATCGCCTGATGCCAGGTGCAGCGATTGTCCCAGAAGGCCACCGAATTTTCCTTCCAGCGGAAACGCACCTGGAAATCCGGATTGCTGGCGTGCTGGTAGAGATAGTTCAAGATCGCGTTGCTCTCGGCCTTGGACACGCCTTCGATGTGGGTGGTGTAGGACGGATTGACGAACAGGCTCTTGCGACCGCTGACCGGGTGGGTGCGGACGATCGGGTGGGACGAGCAATTGTACTTCCGGTCGATGTCCGGGAAGATCGCCTTGTAGACCGGGTTGGCGTCGTGAACGGCGTTCAGCCCCTCCAGATAGGCCTTCATCCGGTCCGACAGGGTGTCGTAGGCCCAGTACATGCTGGCGAAGCAGGTGTCGCCGCCGTCTTCCGGCAGGACCTTCATGTAAAGGATGCTGCCCAGAGGCGGCTCGGGATCGCAGGTCAGGTCCGAATGCCAGTTCTCGCCCGCCACGAACTTGGAATTGGCGTCGGCGTGGATGGCCACGATCTCCGGATGGTCCGGCAGTCCGGGCACGCCAGAATGTATGGCCAAGTTCCCGAACTTGCGGCCTAAATCCTTGTGCGCCTCATGCGACATGTCCTGGTCGCGAAAGAAGATCACCTGGTGCTGGGTCAGGGCCTGATGGATTTCCTCGAACTGGCGGTTCGAGAGCGGCTTGCCCAGGTCGACGCCGAAGATCTCCGCGCCGATCCGGCGGGTCATGGGCTTCACGTCGAGCACGTCATAGGCCATGCGCGGCCACCTCCTAAGCGTTCAAGAAGGCGCCGCGCACATAGACCAGCGGCGTCTTGGTTTCATCGGTCACGACGCGCAGGACGCGTCCGACCAGGATTTCGTGATCGCCGCCGTCGTGGGCGGCGTGCAGGTCGCACTCGATCGCCGCCACGCAGCCAGCCAGCAACGGCGCGCCGCTGGCGCTCGCCTCGACGGCGGTCAGAGCGAAACGGTCGTCGGCGCCGCTCTTGGCGAAGCGGTAGGCCAAGTCGCCCTGCTCCTGGGCCAGGATGTTGACGCAGAACGCCTTGGTCTGGCTAAGCGCCGCCAGGGTGCGGCTGTCGCGCTTGAGGCAGACCATGACCAGCGGCGGGTCCATCGACACCGAGCTGAAGGCGCTGACCGTGGTTCCGACCAGGCGCCCCTCGTGACAGCCGGTCACCACCGTCACGCCGGCGGCGAAACTGCTCATCGCCTTGCGGAAGTCCGCCGGCTCGGGGCTTTGGACTCGAGACACGGCGCTCATTCGGCGTTTCCGAACGGATTGTCGGGATAGACCGCCGAAGCCGGACGGCGGCCGGCTTCACCCTCTTCGGCGCGACCGCAGATCGCCAGGGCCGTCAGGGCGTAGATCAGGGCGCTGTCGACCAGGTCCTTCGGCGTCGGCCGCCAGCGGCGGAAGCCGGTGGTGATGGCCGGAATCCGATGCATGTTGAAGACGTTGTGGTCTCGCCACATGCTGGAATAGACCGGATTGGCCAGAGCGACCGGATGGCCGAGCCCCAGCTGGGTGGCGGCATCGACGGCGCCGACCAGCGGGGCCACCTCGGCCGCGTCGGCCTCGAAGCCGTGGCGTACAACGACCGGCTCGATGTCGATCCGGCCCAGGCCGGCCTCTCGCACCATGGCCTCCAGCGAGTGCTGAACCTCGGCGACCCGCTGCTTGGGCGTCAGGCCCACCTCCAGATAGAGGTTGACCAGCTCGGTCCCGGCTCCAAAGGCGAACGGAATGCCGCCGCGCACCGAGGCGATCTGCGACTTGGGCTGGGCGACGCCGCCGGGGCTGTCGTAACGGCTCTTCTTCTCGTACTCGCCGCTCCAGGCGTGGATGGCCTCGGTCAGCTTGCCGAGCTTGTAGATCGGATTGGGATGCTGAGCGGCGGTCGCCGGATGCTCCAGCAGCGGGGTGAAGACCCCCTCGCCCCACACCTGGAACCGGAACACGGCGTAGCCGCACCCCACCCAGGTCAGCCCGAAGTCGCAGCCCTCGGCGGCGATGGCGTAGTCGGGCGCGACGCCGCCGTGATGGAACAGGTAGTGAGCCCCGATGTCCTTGCCCATATAGGCCACGCCCCGGTGCTCCTCGATCGGCTCGGGGCCGATCTCGCCGGGACAGGCGGTCAGGTACATCTTGCCGGCCAGGTCATAGCCAGCCTTTTTCAGCGCCTTGGCGGCGATCAGGAAGCAGCTCATCGGGCCGCGATCATTGGCGATCGGGTAGCCATAGAGCTTGCCGTCCTCCAGCCAGCACTTTTCCCACTCCGGATTGGCCAGAGTCTCGGGCGCGTACTTGTAGGCGTCGAGATCAGGGTTCCAGGTGGGGGCCTCGGTGTCGAGGTGCGCCGTGAACAGCAAGTTCTTGCCGACGCCCTTGCCGCCATATGTCCCGATGATGTTGGGCCGCTCGGGCGTGGCCCCGACCCTGCGCGGCGAGAAGCCCTCGCGCGTCATCCAGTCGTGGACATAGGTCGCCACTTCCAGCTCCTTGCCGGAGGGCGCGGGAATGTTGCCCAGCGTCAGGGCCAGCTCGACGATCTCGGTCTCGTCGATGGCGGCGGCGATGGCCGCGCGATCGGCGTCGGTGACCTTGTAAGGCGCGCTGGCGCCCAGGGTCGGAAAGCCATCGGCCATGGGTCAGGCGCTCCAGGCGGCGGCGACCTGAGCGGTGTCGGTCAGGATCGCGCTGTTCAGGTCCATCACCTTCAGCGACGCCGCGTGGATGTCGGCCTCGTAAGCGGCGCAGGCGTCGGCGGCGACGAACACGTGGTAGTCGAGGTTGAAGGCGTCGCGCACGGTGCTGTCGACGCAGCACTCGGTGGTCAGGCCGGCCACCACCAGGGTGTCCACGCCCAGGGCCTTGAGCCGCGCGTCGAGGTCGGTGCCCAGGAAGCCGCTGTAGCGGGTCTTTTTCACCACGGCCTCGCCCGGCAAGGGCTTGGGGCCGTAGAAATCCGAGCCGACCTCGCCCTCGCGGCAAAGAGCGCTCTCGTCTTCGGCATTGCCGCCTCGGCGACGCAGGCGTTCCTTCCAGCTCGGCGAGTCCGCTTCGGGCGTGGTGAAGAGACCGACGAAGACCACCGGAACACCGGCCCGCCGCGCGGTCTCGACCAGCCGCTCGGCGGCGGCCACGGCGGGCCGTACCGCGGTCATGTCGACATAGGCGCCCAGCGCGCCGTCCGGCGAGGCGAAGTCGACCTGGATGTCGATCACCAGGACAGCCGTTCGCGACGGGGCGATCCAGGTCGCCAAGCCGTCGGCGAGGTTCGCGCTCGTCGTCACGGCGTTCACGAGAACACCGCCCGCAGGCCCGGCAGGATCTCGGACCCGAACATGGTCAGCCCTTCCACATAGTCGGGGAAGATCATCATCAGGCCGTCCAGCTCGCAGTAGCGCAGGAATTCCTCGATCTGCGCCGCGCAGGTCTTCGGCGCGCCCACCACGGTCTGGGTCATGAACGCGCCTTGAGCCGCCGCCACGCTCGACAGCTTCTCGGCCGGCACGCCCCAGCTTTCGAGCATGGCCAGGATGGCGCCCATGTCGGCGCCGCTCTTGTAGTGCTCGACCTTGGCCTCGGCGTCCGCGTCGGTGTCGCCATGAACAACCGTGCACATGGCGAAAGTCTTGATCGTCTTGCCCATCGTCTCGGCGGTCTTCTTGGCCCGCAGCGAGGCGTCGCGACGCTCGTCGGGTGTGCGGCCGCCGATGAAGCAGACGTCGGCCTCACGCACCGAGAACTGGAAGCCCCGGTCGCTCATGCCGGCGCAGACCAGGTCCGGGCGGGGCTTGGACAGCGGCTTGGGCTTGGACTGGCAGTCTTTCATCGTGAAGTACTTGCCGGCGAAGTCGACGCTGTCCTCGGACCACAGGCGCTTGACGATCGTGGTCCATTCCTCGGTCAGGGCGTAGCGGTCATCGTGGGTCAGGCTGTCGTCCCACGCGCCCATCTGGTCGAACTCGCCCTTATAGGCGCCGGCCACGATGTTGAGCCCGGCGCGACCGCCGCTGATGTGGTCGAGGGTGGCGATCATCTTGGCCGCCACGGCCGGGTTCTGAAGCAACGGATGGATGGTCGCCCAGATCTTCACGTTCTTGGTGGCCTCGGCGATGCCGGCCATCATGGTGACGGACTCGAGCGCCGTGCCCCAGTGGTCGGTCTCGCCGCCGAAGCCGCGGAACTTGCCCATCGACATCACGAAATCCATGCCGACCTCGTCGGCCTTCACGGCCGCCGCGCGATTTTGCGCATAGAGGCCATCGAGCGTCGGCGTGGTCTTCGAGATGATCCAACCGCCATTGGCGACCGGCAGGAAGACCCCGAAATCCTTGTGCTGGGAAGGACGGTGGAACATGGCTTCTCTCTGTGTCCTTTTGAATCAGGCCGCGTCGCGCAACAGGATGGGCGACGGCGCGGGCGCCGGGGCGATGACGTCTTCCTCTATGCTCTTGCGCGGCGGACGCATGAACAGCGCGGCCACGAAGATAACGCCGATGACGGCCGCGAAGACCTGGAAGGTCGGCGCGAAGCCGCCCAGACGATCGCGCATGAAGCCGCCGATCACGGGTCCCAGGGCCGAAACGGCGCCCACCATGCAAACCATCGAGAACAGTTCGAGGTTATTCTTCCGACCATAGTAGTTCAGCAGCAAGATGCTGACGGCCAGCACGGTCATGCCGAAGCCCACTCCGACGCCGAGGGCGAAGACCATCATCAGCGGCCAGGTCGTCGCGCCAGCCAGGGCCACCAGTCCGACGGCCATCATTCCTTGGGCGCCGGCCAGAAGCCAGCGCGGATCGATCCGATCCGCCAGCAGGCCGCCGCTCATCCGCGCCGCCACCTGCATCAGGGACTCCAGACTCAGCGCGGCCACGGCCACCGTCGAGGCGACGCCCAGTTCGCTGAAATGGCTAGGCGCCAGGCTGACGGCCGTGACCCCGCCCAGCAGATGGGCGAAGTAGGCCGAGAGGATCACATAGAACTGCGGCGTCCGCAGCGCCTCCGCGACGGTCCAGTCGACCGTGGTGCGATAGACGCGGGCGTTGGCCGGTTGGGTCGCCGCCTCCTCGGCCACGGCCTTATCGGTCTCGACGGCGGCGCTTTTCAGCCAAGCCTCGCCGCCGACCAAGGCGGCCGAGAGGACGCCGACCACCGCCGAGGCGACGGCTTGCCAAGCCCAATAGGGCCGCCAGCCGCCATGGGCCAGATCGAGCCCGACCAGGGCCATCCACGGTCCGACGACCCCGCCCAGCGAGCCGGTGGTGAAATAGATCCCGAACGGCAGGGCCCGCTTCTTGAACAGCATCGACAGCAGGTGTGTGGCCGGGATCAGAGCCATCATCTGGTAGCCGACTCCCAGCAGCGCCGTGCCCGCCAGATAAACCGGCAAGCCGTGGGCGAGGGTCAGACAGCCGAAACCGGCGACCATCACCGCCGATCCGATCAGGATGGTGGCGCGCACGCCGATCCGCCGGATCAGCATGGCCGGCAACCACGACGAGCCCCCGCAAAACGCCCCCAACAGGGTGAAGCCGAGGAAGGCCGAGGCGAAATTCCACTTCAGCTCCTTGATCATGGCCGGCAGCACCACGCCCAGAGACGAGAAGGTCGAGGCGGTGATCAGGAACAGAAGAAGGGAAAGCGCCCCCAGGATGATCCAGGATCGCCATTGAGCGTTCGGCATCGCATCGAGCCTTCCATGTAAGCTCGCGACGCGACCCTGGCGGGACGCGCCGCGCGGGAACTAGAACTTCCGGGCCAGGGTCAGGCGCCACTCGCGCCCCTTGCTGGGCAGCGCGCCGAGATTGGCGTAGCTGTCGGCGTCGGGCGTGAAATAAAGCTTGTTGAACAGGTTATCGACGTTGAACGTGGCCGTGTACGGGCCATGCTCGTAGTAGAGGCTGCCGTTGACCACCGCATAGGCCGGATAGGTGACCGCGTTCTGGACGGTGCCCGAGGTCTTGGTCACATGGGTGACGCCCAGCGTACCGCCGACCTTGCCCCAGTCGTAGTCGCTGCTGGTATAGGCCCCATAGAGACTGACGACGGATTTCGGGATCAGGGTGTAGTCGTAGTCGCCGGCGCGGCCCGGCAGGCTGTTGAAATTCCAGACCACATAGGTGCCGCCGTAGGCCTGCGGACCCGCGACGCCGGCGGTATAGGCCGGGATATACTGGAACGACGTGTCCGGCCCCTTGACCGTGGTATGCTGGGTGTTGCCCGAGAAGGTGAAGCTGACATGCTCGCTGGCCAGCCAGCGCACTTCCAGCTCCACGCCCTTGGCCCGCGTGCCCTGCACCGAGATCGGCGGACCGTTGACCAGCTGGGTGCGGTTCTGGCGGTAGCCGGCCAGCGACCCGACCAGCGTGCCCTTCAGAAGCTGGAACTTCACCCCGGCCTCGGCCAGGTTGCTATTCGACAGCCAAGCGTCGGTGGCCACCAGGCCCGGCGCGATATCGCCCGCCTGGCTCATTTCCAGCGCCGAGGCCTTGGCGTAGCTGATGTAGGGCATGATCCCGGCCGGCGTCTTGTAGGTCAGGCTCGCCGTGTAGGTCCCCTTTCCCTTGCTGGCCTTCTGCTGTCCGGCGATCGTATAGGTCAGGAAGCCGGTGTCGTTGGACTTGACGTCATAGTCGTCGTAGCGGCCGCCCAGCATCAGGTTCAGGCGCTGGCCCAGCATGATGTCGGTGGTGAAGAAAACGCCTTCCTGCCGCCACTTGGAGCGGTTGTCGTTCTCCCACTTCACGCCGTCGCCGGGGTTGAACGGGCTGCCGATGATGTCGGTGGGGGTGGCGCCGTAGGCGATGTCGCGACGATCCAGCGCGATCAGGCCGCTGTTGTAGCTTTCGCGGCGGCGACCGCTGAAGTCGCGATAGGACACGCCGACGAACGACTTCGACGTGACGGCGCCGATGTCATAGGCGAAGTTGTAGGTCAGACGCGCTTCCCAGACCGAGCTGTCGAACCAGGCTGGATAGCCGTAGGACACGAAGCGCTTGTTCTCCTGGTCGTCGTAGAACAGCTGCAGCTTCAGGGTGCTGCCCGGCGTCAGTTCCTTGGCCAGGTCGTAGTAGAGCGTATTGGTGCGGGTCTTCGAGAAGTCCGCGCCGCTGATATAGACCGTGCGCGGGCTAAGCTTGGTCGTGCCAACGCCGGTGTCCAGCGTGTGAAGCGCGTCCGTGGTCGGATAGCCGTAATAGGCCAGATACATCGCGCTGGCGTAGGGGTAAAAGCCGATCTCGTTCGGCGTCAGACGTCCGTTGCCGTCGGCGTCCTTCAGCGAGGTGTCGCGGCCGGTGATATAGGTCTGGTGGTTGATCAGGTCCTGGGTCAGGCGGTTCCAGCCGGGCGTCTGAACGTCGCCGTTCGAATGGTAGATCATCCCGCCGAAGGCGGTGCTCCAACCCTTGCCCAGATCGAAGTCGGCCGAGACCTCGCCGGTCTGACGACGCGGATAGATGCCTTTGTAATAGCTGTGGCTGTCCTCGACCTCGCCATAGGCGTGGATGCCCCCGACCACCGAGCCAAAGTTGGCCGGCAGGCCGATTTGGGCCGTCGCGTTCTTCCTGTTGTACGCGCCGTAGGTCAGGGTGACCTCGCCGGTCGGTTCGGTCAGGTAGCCGCCCTCGTTCTTGCCCGACTTCGGGATGAAGTTGAGCATCCCGCCCACCTTGCCCGAGCCGTAGATGGGCGTAGGCGGACCGCGCACGACCTGGATCTGATCGGCCGCGCCGATCGGGGTCGAATAGGTGCCGCGATTTTCGATGCGCTTGAAGCCGCGGAAGTAGTTTTCGGCCAGGGTGCCGCGGATGTTCAGCGCGCCGGGCACGCCGTAGAAGCTGGCGGTATAGGTCCCGGGCGATACGGCGGTCAGGCCGTCGATGGTCTCGATGCCATAGCGTTGCAGCGTCACGTCGCTGACGAAACTAGCCGAGCGCGGCGTCTCCAGCAGCGGCTTGTCGATACCAAAGACGGTGTTGCTGGGCTGCTTCTCCAGCAGGCCAGCCTTGTCGCGCGCCTTGACCACCACCTCATCGACGGTGTCGGTCGGCGTGGGAGTTTCGTCCGCCAGCGCCGCGTGCGTGTGCGCCAGAAGGACAAGAGCGGAACAGCCCGCCAGCAGTAGCCGGTAATTCGACATGCGGTCCTCGTTCGAGGCCGTCGCGCCCACCGCCTGCGGCGGTTATCCCCAGGTCAACGCCTCGAAGTCATCATCCGCCGATGACGGCCGGCGACGAGGCGCGGCCTCTGACATTTCACTGAAAATGTCGCGCCAGCCCGGATGTTGGGCCACCGATGGCCGTAAATGCGGCCGCGTGGTCACAAAACTTGCCCCTGCGCGTACCAGACAGGGTCTAAAGGCGACCTCGCGACATCATGGCGAGATCGCCGGTAGCTCCCACCACGAAAGCGAGCTTGACGCCCTTACAACCCGGAGGCGCTAGCGACGGGTTCGGACGAGCGCGAAGTCGTCGGCGTCGGACTACGCTTGAGGAAATAGGCGCCGGCCAGAACGGTGCAGGCGGCGCCCAGAATGCTGGTCGCATAGGCGCTGAGGACGAAGAAATTCAGCCAGTCCATCGCCACCATGGCGAAGTTCCGCCAGACCAGCAGGGCCACGCTGCCAAGATAGCCGGATGCGTCGGCGACATAGATCAGGAACCCCGCCGTGCCGACCCGGCCGCTGAACGCGATCATCCGGTCGAAAAGCATGGCGTTGAACGGCGTATAGGCCATGTAGAGCCCCGCGCCGGTCAGGATCATCCACGGCAGCGGCGCCAGGAGGTGGGCCTGGAACGCCAGGGTGGACAGTCCCAGCGTCAAAAAGCCCGCCAGGATCACACCGTGCATCACCAGCAGCGCGCGAAGATTGTCGCGCACCACCATGACCGCGGCCATCACGCCCAGCGACAGAACGGCCACGGGAAGCTCGCTGGCGGTGAAGACCGCCGACTCCTTGCCAAAGCCCAAGCCGGTCCACAGCTCGGCGGCGAAGTTGTCCCGGAAGTCTCGCAGCGCCGTCAGTAGGACATAGGATAGCACCAACAGCGCGATCCCGGGGCCATAGGCGGCCACGAAGGCCTTTCGCTGCCCGCTGTCCATGGGTTCGCGTCGGACACGCGCCGCCTCGTCGGCGGCGTTCGGCGGCGGAAGCTGCATCAAGGCCCAGACCGAGACCGCCAGCAGCGGCATGAAGATCGCGCCCGTGGCGGCGGGCATCCAGAACGGAGAGACGTGGGCGTCGACCATCAGCCACTTGCCCACCGACTTCACCACGCCGGATGACAGAATGAAGCTCGCGCAAAGGATCGCGCCCAGCACCTCGGACGTGCGCCGTCCCTCCATGAAGCCGAACACCAGCCCCCAGATCATCCCCAGCGGCAGGCCGTTCAGGAACAAGGCCGCGACGTTCCAAGGCGCGGGGATCACCGCGAACCCGATCAGGGCCAACCACGACAGGCCGATCAAGACAAGGATCGCCGCGCCGCGATGCGCCGGCTTGACCTCCGAGATCACGCGGACGCCGATCAGCTTGGAGGCGGCGTAGCCGGCGACCTGGGCCAGAACGAGGGCGATCTTGTAGTCGATGGCGAAATGCCAACCCTCGACCACGCCGAAGGTCGCGGCGGCGAAGGGCTTTCGGAAGGCGTACATCGAGAAATAGGCGCAGAAGCCGGCCAGCCCCGCGAACAGGGTGAAGGCCAGCGGCGTGGCGCGTTCGAGCCAGCGCCGAGTCCCAGATGTCATGATAACGCCCCTATGGAGCGGCTTGGTCTATACCAAGTACATGTCGCCTCGATGACGCCGCCGGGCGTCCTAGCGGACGCGGATGTCGACGCTGACCGTCAAGGCGTCGTGACGCCAGTATTCGCGATCGAACTCCACCACGTGGCCTTGGGCGTCGTAGCAGGTTCGCACCAGGCTAAGGCCCGGCAGACCCGACTTCACGCGAAGAGCCTCTGCCTCGTCGCGGGTCAGGGCGCACGGTCGCATGTCGACCTTGTTGCGCGCCACGCCGACGCCATAGACGGTCTTCAGCACGCTCGTCAGGGAACCGTTGAGATCGTGTTCGATCAGGCCCGGCGCGCGAGCGGCGTCGACGATGATGCTCTCGATCAGAACCGCCCGACCATCGATCAGACGGCGGCGGCGAATCCAGTACATCGGCGCGCCGATGGGGCGGGAGAAGATCTGAGCCAACATGCCGTCGCAGACGATCTCGACCTTGCTCAGCGTCTCGGTTTCCGGCCGTCGCCCCTGCGCCTCGACGTAGGACATGAAGCCTTCCCAGCGGGTCGGATCATAGACGACGGGCGGCGGCGACACGTACCAGCCGCTGCGGTCCTTGCGGTAGATGACCCCTTCCGCCTCGAGCTGGAACAGGGCCTCGCGCACCGTGCCGCGCGCCACCCCGCCGCCGACCTGCAGCTGACGCTCGGAAGGCAGGCGCTCGCCCGGCTTGAACTCGCCGGCGGCGATACGCGCCGCGATGTCGTCACGCACGCCCAGATACTGGTGACTGTCGAGCTGCTGCATCGGACGACCTGGCCAGCGGTCGATTCCCGCCAGCACGAAGATGGAAGGCGGCTCCCCCTGGGTCAAGGAAGTGGATCAGACCACCGTGAGGGGAGTCCAACCCGGATCAAGACTTCACGAAAGTTTCGCGGACGCCGCGTCGCCTACTGGTCTATACCAAATGTGAAATTTTGGAGATCCAGGTCATGACTCCCGACCGTCGCACGCTCTTACGCGCCGCCGTCACGGGCGCGGCCGCCGGACTTCTGCCCGCGACGATCGCCAAGGCCATGGCCATTCCCGCGCGTCACCGCACCGGCACGATCATGGACGTCGAGCACGTCGTCATCTTCATGCAGGAGAACCGCGCCTTCGATCACTACTTCGGGACGCTGAACGGCGTGAGAGGCCTGGGCGACCCGCGCCCTCAACGCCTGCCGGGCGGCGCCTCGGTGTGGCGCCAGCCCAGCCAGGAGCATCCCGACGGCTATGTCCTGCCGTTTCATGGCGACGCCTCGGCGACCAACGCCTACACGGTCGACGGCTCGGACCAAGGTCACCAGGCGGCGACCACCATCGTCAACGGCGGCCGCTACGACCAGTGGGGCCATTCGGGCGAGCTTCACAAGCGCATGGTCTACTACAAGGCCTCGGACTTGGCGTTCTACCACGCCCTGGCCAGCGCCTTCACGATCTGCGACGCGTACCACTGCTCCACACTGACCCAGACCTATCCCAACCGTCTGCATCTCTGGACGGGCTGCAACGGCGGCGGCAAGGTCGGCGGCGATCCGGAAATTAGCAACTACGGCGAGGACGAAACGCCCAGCGCCGACATGGCCGAAGACAAGGTCATGGCCAAGGGGCCCTACACCTGGACCACCTATGCCGAGCGCCTGCAGGCGGCCGGCGTCAGCTGGAAGGTCTACCAAGAGTACGATAATTTCGGCGACAACATCCTGTCGGTGTTCAAGCCGTTCCGCCCGTGCGCCAAGGATTCCGAGCTCTATGCGCGCGGCCGCTCATGGGTCAGCGAAGGCAAGACCGGCCCCGACCGCACGCGCTCGGACGGCCAGCAGTTGGTCGAGGCCTTCCGCGCCGATATCGCCGCCGACCGTTTGCCCCAGGTGTCATGGATCGTCACCGCCGCCGACCTGTCCGAACACCCGCAGGCGGAACCCTCCAAGGGGGAGCATGTTTGCGCCGAGCTGATCAAGGCCCTCGTCGATCACCCCGAGGTGTTCGCCAAGACGGTCTTCATCGTCAACTATGACGAGGCCGGCGGCTTCTACGATCACATGCAGCCGCCGATGCCGCCGCTGACGCCCGAACAAGGATGGAGCTCGGTCTCGGTCGCCGGCGAGGCCAAGGACTATGGCCAGGCCAAGGTCGACAACCCCGGCGCCCATCCGCTGGGCCTGGGCATCCGGGTGCCGGCGATCATCGTCTCGCCCTGGAGCCGCGGCGGCTTCGTGTGCTCGGAGGTGTTCGATCACACCTCGACCTTGCGCTTCCTGGAAAAGCGCTTCGGCGTGCGCGAGGAGAATATCAGCGACTGGCGCCGGACGGTTTGCGGCGACCTGACCTCGGCCTTCGACTTCGCCAATCCAAACCAGGACTGGTCGACCCTGTCGCTGCCGGCGACGGCCGACTACATGCAGCGCGTGGCGCGCTCCAAGGCCGCGCCGAGCCTGCGCATTCCGGCCAAACAGACCCTCTCGGTTCAAGAAGGTCCCCGGCGGGCCGCGCGCGCCCTGCCCTACGTGATCTCCGCCGACGCGCGGGTGCGCGACGGCGCGGTATGGATCGATCTCGTCAACGCCGGTCGGGCCGGCGCGGTATTCCAGGTCTTCGACAACACCGACCGCGACGGTCCGTGGCGCTTCACCCTGGCGGCGGGCCAGAAATACGCCGCTGGCCACTGGAACAAGCCCGGACGCCCGCCGGGTCCCTACGATCTCACGGTTCATGGCCCGCATGGCTTCTATCGTCGCTTCGCGGGAGACACGTCCAAGGCTCAGCCCCTGGTGACGGCCTCCGCCGACGCCCGCGCCCGGCTCGTCATCAGCCTGTCCGGCATGGGGTCCGCGACGCTTCATATGGCCGAGGACTATCCGCTGGCCGAAGGCGAGGCGCGCCAGACCATCGCGCTGCGGCCCAGCGGCGTCCGTTCGGTCCTCGACCTGCGGGGCAGCGACCACTGGTACGATCTGACCCTGACCCTGGCCGATGATCCTTCGTTTGTTCAACGTCTGGCCGGACACCTCGAGACCGGCCGCGCCAGCCGCACCGATCCCGGCATAGGCCGGATGCGCCTCTAAGCTCTCCCACGGATCTTCAATGACCGCTCGCCCGACGGCCGACGCCTTCGTCGCCGAACTGACCACCCTGTTCAACCGCCTGGGCGATTTGCGCTATGGCGAGGACGTCAGCCAGCTGGACCACGCCGTACAGACCGCCCACCACGCCAAGCTGGATGGCGCGCCGCCCGCCTTGATCGCCGCGGCCCTGCTGCACGATGTCGGGCACATGATGCAAAAGGCCGGCGAGGACGCCGCGGATCACGGCGTCGACACGCGCCACGAGCAGATCAGCGCCGGCTATCTGGCCCGCGCCTTTGGCCCCGAGGTCACCGAGCCCATCCGCTTGCACGTCGCGGCCAAGCGCTACCGGGTCGCGGTGGATCCGGCCTATCTGGAACACCTCAGCAAGGCCTCCCTGCAAAGCCTGGCTCTGCAGGGAGGACCGATGAATTCGGCGGAGATCGCCGCGTTTCTGGCCGAGCCGGCCGCCCAGGACGCCCTACGGCTGCGCGGCTATGACGAGGCTGGCAAGGCGCCGGAGGCCGAGGTCTCCAGCTTCGAGTCTTATCAGGACCTCCTGCGCGATCAGATCGCGCGAGCGGCCCAAGCCTGATCAGGGCGAAAGCGCCTCGTCCGCGACCAGGTGCTGCAAGACGCGCTTTTCCAGCACCAGAAGCGCGCTGGCGCTGTTGGCGCGCATGACGAGGCCTTCGCCCAGCGGCCCGGCGGCTTCGCGCACGGCGTGGATCAGACGCTGAAACTCAGGCCGCCCCCGACCGCCGGTTCCATGCAGGGCGCAGAGTTGGCGCCAATCCTGGATGAAGCTCTCCAGCAGCAGGTTCAGCCGCGCGGCGCGCATCCGGGCTTCAGGCGTGTCAACGGCCAGCGAAAGCTCGTCGCGCAGATCCTCGACCAGCCATTGCGCCTCGGCGGCCGGCATGATCGGCGTGCGCTGATCGTTCTCGGTCAGCAGCTCGGGATCAGCGCTCGGATCCCAAGCCAGAGTGGGCCACCGATCGCGGGGTGGCGATTGACCATAGGCGAAGCGCCAGAACGAAGCCGTGCCGGTGGTGTCGGCGACCAGATGGATACGATCCTGGTCCGCCCCGTTCTCGACGTGATGGCGACGCCAGTTGTCGAAGATCCAGGCCTCGCCGGCCGCCATGTGCACGGACTGCCCGTCACAGTGAAAACGCACGGCGGGCTGCGTGAAGACCGGAATGTGCAGTCGCACGCGGGTATGCCAGTGGTAGTTGATGTCCGCGTGCTCGGGAACGCCGACACCCGGCGCCAGCCTCATCAGCCGCGAGCGGCTCCAGACCACGCCGAACCCCGCCAGAACCTGGCGCAGATAGGGCATCCTCATCAGCCAGGGCGTCGGCAGCATCTGGCCGTGGACCGCGTCGGTTTCGGCCCCATCCACGGTGATCAGGCGCGCGGCGCTATTGCCGCGCAGCCGATCCGGATGCGCCACCCAGGCCTCGTCCGGCAAGGCGGCGACCTCGGCCTGAAGTCGTTCCACGTCGAACAGCACTGGAAGCTGATAGAAGGGTCGCGGCAGCCGCATCGTCAGGTCCTGTAGTCGGTCAGCGAATCGCCCAGCGCCTCGCGCAGCGGCGCCAGCCAGGGCGCGTAGCGACGCCATTGATCCAGCCCCTCGCGGCCGATCGGCTGGCGCACCTGCTCCGAACTGGGAGTGCGCACGCTGCGTTGGGTCGCGTAAAAGGTCAGACAGGCCGGCTCGAAGGGCAGCCGGCAATGGTCCAGCATCCGCCGCACGCCGCCCTCGAGATCCTCGACGAGGTCTTCATAGGACACCCGCAGCACCCGGCCGGGCAGCACCTTATCCCAGTGCCGCATCATGTCGAGATAGACCCGATAATAGCGGGCGATGTCCTCGACGCCGTAAGTGAATTCCTGATTGGTCGTGCCGAACAGCTGCTTCAGGTTGCTGAAGCAGCAGGCCATCGGCTCGCGGCGGACATCGATGATAGTCGCTCGCGGCAGGATCAGGTGGATCAGGCCGATGTGCCAGAAATTGTTGGGCATCTTGTCGATGAAGAACGGCCGCCCCAGCCGCCGGTAGGCGCGCGTCTCGGCCAGGAAGCGCTCGCCCAGCCCCCTCGCCTCCTCGGCGGTCAGACGCAGCAGGGCTTCGGGGTCCAAGGGCAGGCCGCAGTCGGGATCGCGCCCCCCGAGCTCGGCGGCGTAACGGCCGATCTCCGTCAGCTCCTGCGTCCCCTCGACCGCCGAATGCGAGGCCAAAATCTGCTCGATCAGGGTCGACCCCGAGCGCGGCAGACCCACGACGAAAATCGGCGCGGGATCGTCCGCGCCCCAACCCGCGCGGGCCGCGAAGACCTCGGCGGACAAGCTCTGCTTCGAACTCCGTGCGCAGGCCTGGGCGACCTCCGACCTATACCGGCTGTCCAAGCGCCTCAACGCGTTGCCGCGCTCATAGCTTCGCCATGACGCCGCGTAGTCGCCTCGATCTTCCAGAGCCTTGCCCAGCGCGAAGTTCAGATAGACGCGATCCATCCGTTGCAGGTCGGGGCGGGCCTCGGCCGCTCGCAAACGTCCCAATTCGTCATCGCTGAAACGATAGGTCTTCAGGTTGGCGAGGCTAAACCAAGCCACGCCGTTGTCTGGCCGCGCATGGAGCGAAGCGCGGTAATCGGCGACCGCCTCGGCTTGGCGGCCCGTGACCTTCAAGGCATTGCCCCGCCAGAGCCGCAGATCGGCGACCTCGGACCCGGACGGCGGCTGGCCGTCCAGCAATCGGCCGTAGAGGTCGATCACCGGTTCGTGGTCGCCCAGGGCGACGCAGGCGGCGGCGTATTGCTTGATATAGTCGCGGTTGTCCGGATCGTGCTCCAGCAGCCGCTCCGCCTCCTCCCGGGCGCGCGCGGGCTTTTGCCTCTGGAGCAGCGTCATCGCGTAGTCCAGTCGGGCGGCGTGGTAGTCCGGCGCTTGGGCCAGCGCCGTTTCGAGCAAGGCCTCGGCCTCGTCGAGCGCGCCGCTCTCCGCGCGGATCCGGGCCAGCAGACGGCGCGCGCCGACATTGCCGTCGTGATCGCGCAGATACTCGCGGAGGATCGCCTCGGCCGCCTCGATATCGCCGTCGGCGAAAAGGCTGTTGGCGACCACCACCTGGACCGGCAACTGCTTCAGCGCCGCCAGATGGCGCGCCGCCGCCTCTGCGCGAGGCGCGTCGCCCAGCATCCGATAGAGCTGCTCCAGCATGTCCCAGCTGGTCGGCAAGGTCGGATTGAGGCCGACCGCCGTGCTCAGCGCCTCGATCGCGCGGGGCGCGTCGCCAAGCAGAATGTAGCAATGCCCGCGCTCCTGATGGAGACGGCTGAACCGAGGCAGCAACGCTTCCAACCGCGCCAGGACGGCCAGCGCCTCGGGCGCGCGCTGACGTGTCCGCAGCGCCCGCGCCTCCTCCAGCAAGGCGTCGCGTTGCCGGCTCACCGCGCGACGCTCGCCTGGAGAAGCGGCGCGAGCCACGCCGGCGCCGGCTGGTCGGGATCGTAATATTCGAAGATCAGATGGATGCGATCGCTGTCGCCGTCGTTGCGCACCCAATGCGGCGCGAGGTTGTTGACCTCGACCGCCTGACCAACCGGAAAGTGGCGCTCGGCCCCGCCGAAGAACGACACCACGCCGGGATTGGTCGTGATCGGCACGTGGATCTTGTGGGGCCACTTCGCGGCGGGATTGGCGTCGATGTGCGGATGTATGAACCCGCCCGGGGCCATGCGCGCCAGCATCACCCGAGGAAACACGCCCCGCGCGTAGCCATAATCACGAACCGCGTCCGCCAGCACGGGCTCCAGCAAGTTCCGCCACGGCGCCCAGGCCGGACGATCATGGGAGCCCCGCCAGTCGAGGGGACCATCCACGAAACGAAAGACGATGTGCCGCGTGCCGTCCAACACCTCGAACTTGTTGGGTTTGCTGGCGTTTTCGGCGGCCCAGACCGCCTCTGGGATCGCCATGACATTGGCCCGAAGGGCGCCGATGTCGACCGCCCCCAGGTCTCTCACCGTCTCCGTCTTGCGAGGATTGGCGGACGGCCCGCTCATCGCGCGCCCTCGAACGTGTAGCCGAAGAGATCGAGGTCCTGCTTGTAGCGCGCGGCGACCGCCTCGATCAGGAGGGGGTCATAGTACTGGCGGTAGTCGCCATGCTGGCTGCCGTTCACGCGGTCGAGCCGGCGGGATGGAATGCCGATCCGCGCGCAGATCGCGTCGTAGGAGCCCTGCATGTCCTCCACCCGACCGATCCCGTCGGTCAGGAGGCCGCCATCCTCGTCCACCAGCAGCGACGACTGCGGCTGGAACAGGATGTGTTGTTCCGGCGGTTCCTCGAAGAGGAAATAGCGCATGACATCGCGCGGCCGTCGCTGGAAGTCGTCGCCCCCGCGCAACATGAACGCGCAGTACGAGACGAAGCGGTCGAACGGATTCCGCACGAAGGCGAACTTGAAATAGTCGGCGAAGGCCTGTTCGCCGAGATAAGGACGCACCTGCCGCAGGGCCAAATGGCCATGCCTGATCGCGGCCAGGTCCGCCCAGGGAAAGCGCTTGTCGACGAACAGCCCTACCTGCTCGACGTCGTCCTCGCTCAGATGCTCGCGCAGGGCCTGACGCACCGAATGGGTGCCGGTCTTGGGCACCGCGGCGAAGATGAAGCGGTGGCTATGTGAAACGATCATGGCCTGGTCAAAAGAGCGGAGCGTCCGTCTCCTCCAGGAAGCCGGACGCCCACCCTAGCGCCTATGCGTGTCAGAACTTGTAGCTGAGACCCATCATGTAAGTCGTGCCGCTCTGGTTCTGGTTATAGAGGTAGCGGTTCTGACCCCAGAACTGGGTATCCTTCTGGTTGGTCAGGTTGATGGCGTTCAGCGAGAACTGAAGCGTCTCGGTGAAGTTGTAGAAGGCCGAGGCGTCCACATAGGTCGAGCCCTCGAAGCCGCGCGTGTCGGCGCTCATGGGGTTGGCGCTACGACCCGTGTACCAACGCGCGCGGTGGCTCAGCGAACCGCGCAGGCCCCAACGATCGGTCTCGTAGTAGAGCGTCGCGTTGTAGCTCGTCTTCGAGATGCCGGTGATCTCGTCGGGCACATCGACATAGGTGTAGTTCGCCGTCATGCCCAGGTTGTTGAACGGCGCGGGCAGGAACGTGAACTGGCTCTGCGCGACCAGCTCGACCCCGGTGATCTTCTTGGTGCCGGCCACGTTGGTCGGCATCGAGAATTCCTTGACGATCGTGTTCGCGGTCGCCCCGGGGATCGTGCTGTAGGGCACGCCGGTCTGGCTGAACGGGATATTCGTCAGCGTCGTCGAGCCGATGAAGTTGGTGACGCGCTTCTGGAACACGCCCGCCGACAGCAGCCCCACCTTGCCGAAGTAGTATTCGACCGACAGGTCCAGGGTCTTGTCCTTGAACGGCTTCAGGTTGGGATTGCCGCGCGAGGCGGTGATGTCGCAGTTCTGGTGGGCCGCGTCGGCATTCAGGTTGCAGGTCTCATTACCCTGGAAGGCGCTGCCGCGAGCGGCCATCGATCCCAGGCTCGGACGGTTCAGGTTCTCGGTGGCGGCGAAGCGCACCAGCAGTTCCGGCGTCAGTTCCAACACGGTGTTCAGCGCTGGCAGGACGCCTGAATAGCTGCCCTTGACGTCGGTCGTACCGAGGTAGGCGTAGCTGTCGCCCTGGATCCAACCCGAGCTGCGCGTGTCGGTCTGGTAGCCGCGCAGGCCGATATTCCCGCGGAAGCGCTTGCCCAGCAGCTGGGTGTCCCAATCGGCCTGGATGTACTCCGAAACGGTCGCCTCTTGGGTGTTGTAGACGTTCTCGATGTCCTGGATAACGCCGCCCGTTCCGTCGGTGTTCTTCTCGAGGCGGTGGTACTCTTTGTACTTGGCGAAGGCCTTGGCGTAGTCGCCGATCAGCCACGAGCCGGCGCTGTTGCTAAACACCGTCGTGATGTCGGCGACCGACGTGCCGCGCGTCTTGCCGGTCGTGCCGTTGGCGCCGCCGTCATAGAACAGGTCGATGCCGTCCTGCTTGAACTTGTGATAGGCGGCCCCCGCCCGCAGGGTCCACACCGGGTTCAGCGTGTAGTGGGCGTTGACCACGCCTTCCATCAGCTCCGACTCGTTGCGGAAGGAGCGATAGTAGAAGTTGTCCATCGCGTAGTTGGCCGGGTTGGTCGGATCCCAGTTCGGATACTGGAACGTCGCCGAGCGCCCATCGACGCCGTAGTCGGCGATCAGATTGCCCTTGGCCCGCATGTAGAGCTTGTCGTCATACGGCGTCCTGTAGGTCGACTTCTCGTAACCGACGTGGCCATCGATCACCAGGCGATCCGTGGCGTCCCACTTGCCGGTCAGGGCCACCTGGTTGAAGCGGTTCTTGTTCAGCTCGCGGCGGTGCTCGCTGCCGAAGGTCACGTTGCTGGCGTTGGTCATCGTGACGTAGCCATTGGGGTCGACGCGGAAGTCGTTCAGCACCGTGCCGTTTTGGAATTGAGCGGGCCAGGGCGAGCCCTTGGCGCCGTCCAGCGTGGTCGAGCCCAGGCCGTTCAGCGGACGGGTCGCCAAGTGCAGTTCGTCGCGGTGCGTGGTGAATTCGCCGTGCAGCACGTCGAGCGTCAGCAGCAGATTGTCGACGGGCTTCCACTGCACGGCGCCCGTCAGGCCCAGGCGCTCCTGCTTCGCGTTCCAGGACGACAGACGGTTGCCGTCGGCGAAATAGAGGTCGCCCGCCATGAACCGGGCCTGCTGCGCGGCGGTCAGGTGGGAGATGTCGACGCCCTTGTTGAGAAGACCCTGAACGTCGCTCTTGGACAGGTGGCTGTAGTTGTACGTGTTGTGCCCCTGCTCGGTGGTCTCGCGCTTGCCGTAGGCGACCGAGAACGCGACGCCGAACTTGTTGTCCCAGTTCTGGCTGAACAGAGCGGCGATCCGCGGCTGGGCGTCCTTGGTGTATTGGTTGGTGCCCAACTTCAGCGAGACGGCGCCCTTGGAGCCGGTCTTGTAGTCAAACGGCTTGCCGGTGAAGAGACCCACCGTGCCGGCCATGCCGCCTTCGTTCTGCGCGGCCTCGAAGGTCTTTTCGACCTCGACCTTCGAGAACAGTTCGGAGGCGAAGATGTTGAAGTCGAAGGCCCGGTCGCGCGAGCGCTGGCCGCGGCTGTCCTGAGCCGAGTCGACATTACCCAGAACTTCCATGCCGTTCAGTTGCACGCGGGCGAAATCCGGACCCAGACCGCGCAGCGAGATCCGCCGCCCCTCGCCCGCTTCTCGGGTGATCTGCACGCCCGGCAGGCGCTGCAGCGACTCGGCCAGGTTCAATTCCGGAAACTTCGCCATGTCCTCGGCGACGATCGCGTCCTTCAGGATGATGGAGTCGCGCTTGATGGCCCGGGCGTCGCTGAGCGACTTGCGAAAGCCGGTGACGACGACTTCATCGACCTGATCGCCCGCCGCCGGGCTCGGGGCCTGACGCGCGAAAGCGGTCGACCCGCTGGCGCCCACCACCAGCGCCGAGACGGTCGCCAGCAAAAGATTCTTGCGGTTCGAGCGCGCGGCTCGAGCGGAATAGCGCTTCGACATGATGGTTCCCCTGCCCCAACTGGTATGGACCAAAACGCTTAAAGCAGCCGGCGGCGACACCCATGTGACATTTCAATGTGCGCGGCCGGTAATTTTTGAAGGAGATCCCAGCGGAGAGGCCGTCCCGTTTGGACTAGACCAAATTACCGGTAGGATGTTGTCTTGAAAGCACACAGCGCCGCGGGAGCGCCTTGACGCTCCCGTCTCCCGCCCAGTCAAGCTTTCGCTTGAGCGTCTTAAGAGGGCTTGGCGCGGCGCGGTTTGAGGGCCTTGGCGATCGCGCGGAACACCTCGGCGATGTGCTCGGTCAGCCAGCTCACCGGGTTCTCGCCCGGACGCTTGCGGCTGACCAGGAACGTGACGACGCAAGCCGCCATGAAGCCCGCGGCCGGCAAGGCGATCGTGAACAGCGCCGGAAGACGCGCGCCCGAGGACAGGCCTTGACCCAGGACCATCTGGGTTTCGAAACTGAACAGCAAAAGCCCGCCGGTGGACATCGCCGACCCCGCCCCCGCGCGCTTGGCGCTGAGGCCGAACGGCACGGCGAGAAGCGGCAGGAAGGGCAGCAGCAGCGCGCGCGCCGATCGAGAATAGAGTTCGGCCAGCAGGGTCTGGCGGGGCAAAGCCGGCTCCGCCCGCCCAAAACCTTGTTGCGCCAGCTCCACGAGGGTGAGTTCGCTCACCTCGCCGCCGCGCTCCTTGAGCGGCTTGGACGGCGGCGCCAGCGGCAGGTCGACGACCGTGCGGGTGAAGTTCAGCACATAGACCTCGGCGCGCTTGGTCGTGCTGACCTGGCGACCGTCGATCAGCTCAAGCCGAACGCTCATGTTGTCGGCGTTCTTGCGCAGCTCTCCGGCGGCGGCCGAGAGCAGGTCCTCGCGGCCCTCGGGACCGATCTTGCGTATGAAGACGTGCTGAAGGTGGCTGCCGCTGGGATCGGCTCGGTCGGCGGTCAGAAAGACCTCGGGGCCGGCGGACAGCAGAGCCCTTGGTCGCACGTCGCCATTCCATCCCGCGTTCTGAACCGCGTGGAGCACGGCGTGATAGGCATAACGGCTATAGGGCTGAATAAACCCGAACAGCAGCACGCTGAGGAACATCAGCAGCACGCCCAGGCCGACGAAAGGCGCGGCGAACCGCCCCAACGATACGCCGCTGGCCAGGATCGCGTCGATTTCGGAGCTGCGGTTCAGTCCGTTGACGACGACAAAGAGGCCGATGAAGAAGCCGCCAGGCAGGGTCAGGCCCACATAATGCGGAACGAGGTTGACCAGGAGCTCGGATAGAAACCGCAAGCCTTCCGACGTCTGGGACAGCAGGTCGAACGACCGCATCAGGCGCTCCATCAGGAACGCCACCATCGTGCTGATGAGAACGGCCGCCATCGGCGTCAGGGCGCGCCTGAGCAGGTAACGGTCGAGCGTGGTCGGGATCATGAATGGCTATCGCGCGAGCGCGCTCTCCGGAGTCGGGCGTCTAGAGCATTTTCTCTAGAGAACGGGCAAGCCCGCCGGTTGAGGCTCGACCGCTCCGCCTTGCCTTCGAACCAGAGGACGAGCTTCCGGGGCGAACGGCTCGGAAACCTTCGACGAACGCCCCAGGGCCTCGGCATAGACCTCGACGACCTCGTCCAGGATCTCCGTCCAGCGGTAGGCGGCGCTGCGCTCCAGGGCCTCCAGCGCCAAGCGCCGACGCTCCTCGCCATCCAGAAGGAGCTGGGACAGCGCCTCGGCGTAGGCCTCGGGCTGGTCGGCGCACAGAAGGGCGTTTCGGCCATGGCGCAGCAGGGCCCGGGTGTTGGGCGCGTCGGCGCACACCATCGCCAACCCGGACGCCATCGCCTCCAGGTTCACGTTGCCGAAGGTCTCGGTCGTACTCGGATTGAGGAAGATATCCCCGCTGGCGAGCGCCTTCGCCAGGGTCTCGCCGGATAGGAAGCCCGCGAAGACCGCCTTAGGCAGCCTTTCCTCGAACCAGGCGCGGGCCGGACCATCGCCGATCACCAGAACCTGAGGCGCCCGCCCGGCGTCTTCCAATCGCTGGATCGTCTCGGCGAAGGCCCCAAGGCCCTTTTCCATGACGAGCCGCCCCAGGAAGACGATCACCGGGCGGTTGGGGTCGAAGCCCTGGGCCAGCCGCCAGGCGTCATCGCGGCGCGCCGGGTTGAAGAGTTCCGGGTCTACGCCCCGCGCCCAGATTCGGACCTGGGCCGGCAGGTTCTGGGCCTTCAGCTCCTCGGCGATCGCGGTCGTCGGCGCCAGGACGTAGTCGCAGCCGCCGTAGAACTTCCAGAGATTGCGACGCACCAGCGGCCGCAGCCGGCCCAGGCCGTAGTAGTCCAGATAGGTGTCGAACAGCGTGTGGAGGCTGGCGACCACCGGAATCTTAAGGTCCCGTCCCAGGCGCTGCGCCGCTCCGCCCAGGAAGTCCGGCGCGGATAGATGGATCAGGTCGGGCGCGAACGCTTCGACGTCGCGCCGCACCGAGCGCGGCAAACCCAGCGCTAGGCGATAATCGGCCCGGAAGGGGATCTTCACGGACGGGACCGAGACGAGATCGCCCTCGGGCGCGAAGGCGGGACGCGGCGACGTCGGAGAATAGACCCGCACCTCGGCGCCCAGCGTCCTCAGAAGGTGGCCGACCAGCCGGTTCAGCGATTTGTTGGCGCCGTCGATCGTGTAGTTGTAGTTCCCCGAGAACAGGGCGATCCGCAGCGGGCGCTCGCGATCCGTATACATCAGCGCCTTCATGTCCATGATCGTCCTTCCACGTGCGCGTCCAGTCCTCGCTGACAACGACGACGCGCCTGCCCCGCCGCCGCACGTATTTCGAAACCACCGCGATTTACAGCAGGTCAGGCCATATTTTTTATGAAGGCGCTCGGCCGCATCACCGTCACGGTACTGATTTAGTGGAAACGACGGCGTTTTTTGGGGAAAGCATACCGGACAATGCAATGCGGGTAGTCGATGTCGCCGAGTTCTATTCGCCCACTGGCGGCGGCGTGCGGACCTATATCGACCGTAAGATCGAAGCCGCCGCGGGGCTGGGCCACGAACTGTTCGTGATCGCGCCCGGGCCGGAAGACCGATTCGAGGCGCGGCCCGGCGGTGGCGTGATCCAAATCCGCGCCCCTCGCCTGCCGTTCGACGCGAACTATCACATGTTTTGGGACGCGGCGCCGGTGCATGACCGGCTTGCGTCCCTGGCGCCCGATCTTGTCGAGGCCTCATCGCCCTGGCGTGGAGCCTGGATCGTCGCCAACTGGCCCGCGCCCACGCCCCGCGCGATGTTCATGCACGCCGATCCGGTCGCGTCCTATCCCCAGCGCTGGCTGGCGCCGGTGGCCAGTCCCGAGCAGATCGACTGGCTGTTCGGATGGTTCTGGCGCTACATGCGCAAGACGACCGACCGCTTCGACTCGATCGTGACCGGCGGCCCCTGGCTGGCCGATCGTCTCGAGGAGCAGGGCGTCCGTGGCGTGACCAGCATTCCCCTGGGCATCAATCGCGACGCCTTCTCACCGCGAAAGCGGGACGAGGGCCTGCGTTCGGCGCTTTTGAAGGCTTGCGGCCTCCCCGACGACGCCAAGCTGGTCTTGGGCGTCGGGCGCTTCCACCCGGAAAAGCGCTGGCCCATGGTGATCGAGGCGGTAAGCCGCGCCGGCGCGGATATTCCAATCGGCTTCGTACTGATAGGGGACGGCATCGACCGCTCCCGGGTCCGTCACGCCGCCGCTGGAAAGCCTTACGTGCATTTGCTCGCGCCCATTCTCGACAGAGGCCTGCTGGCCGCCCATCTGGCGAGCGCCGACGCCTTGGTTCACGGCTGCGAGTCCGAGACCTTCGGCCTGATCCCCGCCGAAGCCATGGCCAGCGGGTTGCCCGTCGTGGGCCCCGACCGTGGCGGTTTCGCCCACCTGGCCCTGCCCCAAACCTCCGAAATCTATCATTGGGGCGACGCCGAAGCCGCCGCCGCCGCGATCCGGCGCCTGTTCTCGCGGGACCAGAGATCTTTGAAGGCCGCCGCGAACGAGGCCGCCAGCCATGTTAGGCGCGACATCGACCATTTCGCCGACCTCTTCGCGCACTATAAGGCCGTCGCGGACCAAGCCCCGCGCGGAACGGCGACAAGGCGATGAACATCCCGCCGAAGGACGCGCCCTTGTCCCCCGACATCGCGGCGGAGGCCGATTCGCCGGAAGAGACGACAAATCGCAACGCGCGCGTGTGGAACGTACTGGGCGCCGTTGTGTCGGTGGGGCTGGTGGCAGCCATTCTGCTGCAGTTGGGCGGGGCGACCACGAACGCGCTCAGGATGATTCTCCGGCTACCGCTGGCGGTCTGGCCGGTGCTGCTGCTGCTGTACCTGGTCCAGCCCCTGGGCGACCTGGTGATCTATCGCAGACTCTGGAACCTCCCGGTCGCCGGCTTCGAGGCGCTGCTGCGCAAGACGGCGATCAACGAGGTGGTCGTGGGCTATAGCGGCGAGGCCTACCTTTATGTCTGGGCCCGCCGGATGGCTGGCTCGGTCGCCACGCCATTCCGCGCCATCAAGGACGTGAACATCCTGTCGGCGCTGCTCGGCAACCTCTTCACCGTGGGCCTCGCGGCGATCAGCGCGACGCAGCTCAAGACCCTCGATCTGGCCCAGCGTCTCGGGCCCGCGCTCTGGTCTGGCCTGGTTCCCGTCGCCGCTTCGGTCGGCCTGCTGGCGTTCGGAAGCCGAGTCTTCTCGCTGCGCCCCAAGCAGTTGGCCTTTACCGCCGCCATCCATACGGTGCGACTGATCGCCGCGCTTTCTCTCACCGTCCTGGTCTGGCGGATGTCGTTGCCGCAGGTCGCGCCTGGCGTCTGGCTTGTGCTGCTGGCCGTGCGCTATCTGGTCTCACGCATCCCTTTCTTGTCGAACAAGGACCTGGTG
Source organism: Caulobacter sp. SSI4214 (assembly GCF_012184455.1). Classification (NCBI taxonomy): domain Bacteria; kingdom Pseudomonadati; phylum Pseudomonadota; class Alphaproteobacteria; order Caulobacterales; family Caulobacteraceae; genus Caulobacter; species Caulobacter sp. SSI4214. The sequence continues at coordinate 35,821 of NZ_SZWJ01000001.1, forward strand.
TTCGGGAACCTGATGCTGCTGGTGCTCGGCGCGCATTCTTCCGTGGCCGAATTGCTGGCCGCCCTGGCCCTCGTGACCCTATTCATGCACCTGACCGTCATCGTGGGCCTTGGAATATTCGACCTTGTCCGAGGCCTGCGGACTCCCGCCGACCGCGACGCCGCGCGGCCGGGCTCTACCGGAACTAGCGCCCCGTGACACCGATGCGCGGCGCGCGCCTTCACGGCGTTCAGGACGACCTTCTCGCGTGGTGGACGCCTCTCCCCGGGGACGCCAAACTCGGGAGGAAACATACGAACCGAATCCGGCGTCGCCGGACACGGTGGGAACGACGAGGTATGGATGGCCGATGATCTTTCGCCGGCGGACGCTCGGGTCGATGGCGGCGTGTTCGCGCCGATAGCGCCGACCGCTCCGGTGCGTGAAGGCGAGCCCTATGCGCGCGACGAACTGCTGCACGAGATCTTCGAGGCCGCCTACCGCCGCACGCCCACGCGCACCGCGCTGCGGATCCTGGACCCCGAACCCGATCGCGCGCGCCGCACCGAGATCAGCTATGACGAGTTGCACAGCCGCGCGCTGCAGTTCGCCCATCATCTGACGGCGCTGGGCGTGACCCGAGGCGATCGCGTGGTCATCTGCCTGCCGCGCGGCCTGGACCAGTACATGGCCATCCTGGGCATCCTCTGGGTCGGCGGCTGCTACGTGCCCGTTGACTGGTCGTATCCGCAGGACCGGATCGACTACATCATCGAGGATAGCGGGGCGCGACTGGTGGTGACCGAGCGCGAACGCGCCGGCGCCATGCCGATCGCCACGCTGGTGGTCGATGAGGAACTGGGCGAACTCGCCGCTCAGGTCCCCTCCTTGATCACCCGCGAACACACCGGCGCGCAGCCCGACGACCTCGCGTATATCATCTATACCTCCGGCACGACCGGGCGCCCCAAGGGCGTGATGATCACCCACGCCAACGCCTGCCATCTGGTGCGTTCGGAATGCGCCATCCTGGCGATGGAGCCGGAGGACCGGGTGTTCGGCGGCTTCAGCCTGGCCTTCGACATGTCGGTCGAGACCATGTGGAGCGCCTTCTTTGTCGGGGCGACCCTGCTGGTGGCCTCTGAAACCCTGGCCAAGGCGGGGCCGGACATGGCCGGACCGCTGGCCGAGGCGGGCGTCACGGTCTGGCACGTGGTGCCGTCGCTGCTGTCGCTGGTCGAGCACGAGATGCCCGGCCTGCGCTTGCTCAATCTGGGCGGCGAGGCCTGTCCGCCGGACCTGGTCGCCCGATGGGCCAAGCCGGGCCTGCGCCTGCTCAATACCTATGGCCCCACCGAAACCACCGTCACGGCCACCTGGACCGAACTGCAACCGGGTCAACGCGTGACGATCGGCCGGCCGCTGCCGGGCTATTCCGCGTGGATCGTCGATGAATCCCTTTGGCCGGTCCCGGCTGGCGCCGAGGGCGAGCTGGTCATCGGCGGTCCCGGCGTTGGGAGGGGTTATGTCGGCCGCCCCGACCTGACCGAGGCCAAGTTCGTCACCACGCCGTTCAACACGCCCGATGGCGCCCCCGCCCGGATCTATCGCTCTGGCGACCTGGTCCGGCTGGACGCGGTCGGCGACATCGAGTTCCTGGGTCGTATCGACACCCAGGTGAAGATCCGCGGCTTCCGCGTCGAACTGGGCGAGATCGAGTCGGTCATCGCCGAGGATCCGGCCGTGGCCCAGGCCGTGGCACACCTCTTCCAGGACGAGGACGGCAGCGAGGTGCTGGCCGCCTTCGTGGTCGGACGCGGCGGCGCGGGGATCGATTTGGAACCCATCCGCGCTCGCGTTCGCGAACGCCTGCCCAACTACATGCGCCCGGCGGTCTATCAACAGCTGGACGCCCTGCCCACCCTGCCCGCCTCGGGCAAGGTGGACCGCAAGGCGCTGGTCCGACCGCAAGGCGAGGTTCAGACCGAGGGCGAGATCGAGCCGCCCGCCACGCCTATGGAAGAAACCCTGCACGCGGTGTGGGCCGAGGCCTTCGCCCCGCGCAAGGTCTCGGTGCTGGAGGATTTCTTCGAGGACCTGGGCGGTCACTCGCTGAAGGCCGCGCGCCTGGTCTCGGCCATCCGCAAGCTGCCGGGCCTGGAGGGCGTTTCGATCCAGGACCTGTACGCCGCGCCCACCATCAGAGGCTTGGCCGCTCGCTTGGGCGACCGTCCCGTCGGCAAGCGTCACGAGGCCCAGGACTTCCATCGCATCGCCGATTGGAAGCGCTGGACCTGCTACGTCGCCCAGACCCTGGCCCTGATCCCGATCTATGCGGTGGCCGGGCTGCAGTGGTTCTTCCCCTATCTGACCTACACGCACCTGTCGGGCGACATGTCGAAGGTCAGCGCCCTGTTGCTGAGCGGTCTCAGCTTCATCTTCATCCCGCCCCTCGCCGTGGCGGCCTCCATCGCCGTCAAGTGGCTGGTCATCGGCCGCTACCGGGCGGGCAGCTATCCCCTATGGGGCGCGTACTATTTCCGCTGGTGGTTCGTGCGGCGGTTCTCGGAGGTCATCGCCACGCCGTACATGGCCGGGACGCCGATGATCCGCGTCTATTACCGCCTTCTCGGCGCCAAGATCGGCAAGGGCGCGTTCATCGGCCAAGGCAACATCGACGCGGCGGACCTGGTCACCTTGGGCGAGGGCTCGATCCTTAGCGACGACGCTCTGCTGGCGACCAGCGCGGTCGAGCGCGGCCTGCTGCACCTGGGTCCGGTGACCATCGCGCCTCGGGCCTTCGTCGGCTCGATGGCCGTGGTCGGTCGCGGCGCTTCTCTGGGCGAAGGCGCGGTGCTGGAAGACCTTTCGGCGCTCGGCGCCGGTCAGCACGCGCCGGCCGGCGAGGTCTGGGACGGCTCACCCGCCCAACCCACCGGTCGCAAGGCGGAGCTGCGCGCGGCGCCGCCCGAGACGCCTCTGCGCGGGATCCTGACCAGTCTGGCCTTGCTGGTCGGCGCCGCGTTGCTGCCGCTGATGGCCATCCTGCCGATCGCGCCGGGGCTCGTCTTGATGATCGAGATGGAATGGCAGACCGATGGCTATGGCTATCTGCTCATCACGCCGCTGTTGGCCATCACCTATGTGGTGATGATGTGCTTGCTGACGGTGTTCGCCAAGCACGTGCTGATGGGCAAGGTGAAGCCCGGACGCTACAGCCTGAATTCGTTCTTCTATGTACGCTTCTGGTTCGTGCAGCAGATCAACGACCTCGCGTTGCGACTGCTGCACCCGATCTACGCCACGCTGTACGTCCTGCCCTGGTACCGGGCGCTTGGCGTGAAGGTTGGCCGGCGGGCCGAAATCTCGACCGCCGCCAAGATCGTGCCGGACCTCGTCGAGATCGGTCCCGAGAGCTTCATCGCCGACGCCGTGCAGTTCGGCGCCGCGCGCGTCGAGCCCGGCGCCATCCGGCTGGAGCACACTCGGATTGGCCGACGCAGCTTCATCGGCAATTCCGCCCTGCTGCCCACCGGCGCGACGATCGGCGACGAGGTGCTGATCGGGGTGCTGTCGAAGCCGCCCGAACACGGCGAGGCCAGCCAGCCCGGCGGCACCTGGTTCGGCTCGCCACCGCTGTCCCTGCCCAGCCGGCAAGTGGTGGGACTGTTCGACGAGGGCGCGCGTTTCAACCCCTCCAAGCGTCTGGTCGCCACGCGGCTCTCGATCGAGTTCGTTCGCGTGATCCTGTCGCTGACGGTGTTCCTGGCGTTGTTCGCCATGCTGCTCTCGACCGTCAGCACGATCGATGATCTGCCTTATGGCGGCTGGCTGATGGCGCTAAGCTTCCCATTCCTCTACATGGGCTTCGCCTTGGGCGCGGGTCTGTTCGTGGCGGTGCTGAAATGGCTGGTCATGGGCCGATACAAGTCGACCATACAGCCGCTTTGGAGCACCTTCGTGTGGCGGACGGAACTGGTCACCGCCACCTACGAAAACCTCGCCGGCCCCAATCTGCTCGAGCCTCTGCGCGGCACGCCCTGGCTAGCCGTCTACCTAAGACTGCTGGGCTGTAAGATCGGCAAGCGCTGCTATCTCGATACGACCGACATCACCGAGCACGACCTGGTCGAAATCGGCGACGACGTGGCGATCAATGATCTCGGCGGCCTGCAGACCCACCTCTTTGAGGACCGGGTCATGAAGGTCAGCGGCGTCACGATCCGTGACCGGGCCACGATCGGATCCTACGCCATCGTGCTCTACGACGCCGAACTGGCCGAAGACGCGGTGCTAGGCGACCTGTCGGTGGTGATGAAAGGCGAGACCCTGCCCGCCGGCACGTCGTGGGAAGGCTCGCCCGCGCGTATCGCCGCGCGGTGAGCTGGATCGTCGGCCCGCTCGACCTCTCGCCGGCTGCGGAGCTTCCCCTGGCGTGGCTGACGTCGCTGGGAAGTCCCGAAGCCGAGGCCGTGATGGGGCGGACCACTCTGACCTCGGCCGACTATGCCGACTTCGCCGGACGGGCCGACGGCGCGTCGCGGCTGGCGCGGCGGCGGCTCGTGAAGGGTTTGGTCGCCGCCTTGGCCGGACGTCACCCGGACGAGGTCGAGATCGGCCGCTCGCCGCTCGGCGCGCCGGTGATCGTCGGGCCCGAGGGCTGGCACGTCAGTCTGGGCGGCCGCTGGCCCTTCCTCGCCATCGCCGTGGCGCGCCAGCCCGTCGGCGTCGATGTCGAGCGCCTCGATCAGGATCCGCCCCCCGATGACGCCTTCACGCCCGAGGAGCGACGGCGGATCGCTGGCCGGCCACCCCTGGCTCTTGAACTTTGGACGGCCAAGGAGGCGCACGCCAAGCGCACCGGCCGGGCCAGTCTCTACGAGGCCGGCCAGATCGCCACCACCCCGGAAGGCGACGCGCTGATCACGCGCTGCGCGGAGCACGCCGCCCGCTGCCTGACGGTGCGCGCGGCGAACGCGGTGGCGGCTCTGGCGATGTCCGACGACAGATAGCACGACCGCCCAGAGCGTGAGGCTGAAAGTGGGAACCGGCTTCAGCTTATCTCACGCTCTAAACATTTGATTTAGAGCCTTTTACGACAGGCCGGAGACCGCGCGCCAAAAGACGTAGCCCGCCGTCGCGACGATCATGACGGCGAATATTCGACGCGCCAGCACGCCCCGCGACGCCAGGCGGGGCGCGAGGCGCGCGCCGACCAACACGCCGACTCCGCCGCCCGCGATCAGGGCCAGGAACAGGGGTCCGTTGACGAAACCCGAGACCGCGTAGCTGACGCTGGTCGCGGCGCCAAACAGCGCCACCGACACCAGGGACGAGGCGGCCGCGTTGGCCAGCGTCATGCCCGTCGCCGCCATCAGGCCCGGCGCGATCAGGAACCCGCCGCCGATGCCGAAAAAGCCCGCCGCAAGGCCGGTCGCCGCGCCGATCGGAACCAGCTTCAAGGCCCGCCCCGGATCGATCCGGACATCCGGATCGCCCAGGGACCGGGGCGCGCGAAACATCGACAGGCCGACCGCCGCCATGGCCACGGCGAAGCCGACCAGCAGGTGCTTCCCAGAAATAGCCTTGGCCAGATGCGCGCCGACGAGCGAACCGACCAGACCCGGCGCGCCAAAGGTCAGGGCGCAGGGCCATTTCACCCGCCCCGCTCGGGCCTGGGCGGCCAGGCCCACGACGGCGTTCGCCGCCACGGCCGCCGCCGAGGTTCCGATCGCCACATGCGCGTCTTTCACCCCGACAGCATAAAGCAATAAGGGCGTGGCGAGCACGGACCCGCCGCCGCCAAACAGGGTCAGCAGCAAGGCGACCAAGGCTCCGCTGAAGGCGGCCACGATGAGGCTGGGATCCATGATCTCACGCCGACGCCGGACGATTCCAGGGCGCCAGAGCCAACAGCCGCGCCATGCCGCAAAATCCGGTGACGCCGGCAAAGGTCAAACCCGCCCCAACGAAGCCGGCCACGCCGAGGAACCACGGCGAAACCATCAGACCTAGGATGACGCCGACCAGGACTAGCGATCCGGCGACGATCTGCACCTGACGCATCAGCTCCAGCGGCGCTTTGACATCGACCACGACCGGCAGCCCGGCTTGATCCCAGGCATCGAGCCCGCCCTCCAGCACGTGGGCGGGCCGCCCGCAAGCGACCGACAGACGCTGACCGTTCGAGCCGGTGCGCATTCCCGAGCGGCAGGTGAAGATCACCTCGCGCGCGTCGGATAGGCCAAGACCCTTGCCGTCCAGGGTCGACAGGGGCCGAGATAGCGCCCCGCCAATCCGCCGCCGCGCGAACTCGTCGGACTCGCGGATGTCGATCAGCACGGCGCGCCCGTCGGCCAGACGCCGAGCGACCTCTTCAGGCTTCAGGGGATTCAGTGGCGTGGTCATGAGCGGCGCTCTCTGTCGGAGGACAAAAGATCTCCGCGAGCGTGCCGACCACCTTCAAGGCGGCGGGATCGGCGATCCGGTACCAGAGGCTGGTGGCTTCGCGGCGCGAGGCCACGATCCCCTCCTCTCGCAGCACCGCCAAGTGCTGCGACAGAGCCGACTGCGAGAGGCCGACGAGGGGCTGGATCTGCCCCACGGACCGTTCGCCGTCGACGAGTTGGCACAGGATCATCAGCCGACGCTCGTTGGCCAGAGCGCGCAGGAGCTTGGCGGCCCGCGCGGCGCTGATCTCGAACTGGCTGACGTCGAAACGCGAAAGATCGAACATGACCGCAATATATTAGCTTGATCTAATTTAGCAAGATCTAATATTATGATCTCGTCCCCTTCGGAGGCTCCGGCCATGCGACCCGACGTTCAAGCGTTTTTCGATCCCGCCACCTTCACGGTCAGCTATATCGTCGCCGATCCCGCCACCGGCGCGGCGGCCATCATCGATCCGGTGCTCGATTTCGAGCCAAGAGCAGGCGGGCTTTCGACCCGCGCGGCGGACGCCCTGCTCGCCGCCATCGCGGCTCGCGGCCTGACCCCGCGCTACGTACTCGAGACCCATGCTCACGCGGACCATCTGTCGGCCGCCCACCATATTCGCGGGAGAACGGGGGCGAAGATCGTGATCGGCGCCCGGATCGTCGAGGTTCAGAAGGTCTTCGCGCCGGTGTTCGAAGCCGATATCGCTCCGGACGGCTCCGCCTTCGACGTGCTGATGCATGACGGTGAATCCTTGCCGCTGGGCGAGCTGACGATCACGGCTCTACATACGCCGGGCCATACGCCGGCCTGCCTGACCTATCTGATTGGCGACGCGGCCTTCGTGGGCGACACGATCTTCATGCCGGACTATGGCACCGCTCGCGCCGACTTTCCCGGCGGCGACGCGCGAACCCTGTACCGCTCGATCCGCAAGCTGCTGACGCTGCCACCCGAAACACGGATCTTCGTCGGCCATGACTATCTGCCGGAAGGCCGGTCGGATTATCGCTGGGAGACCACGGTCGCCGAGGAGCGCGCCAGCAATATTCATGTTCGCGACGGTGTGTCGGAGGACGACTTCGTCGCTCTGCGCTCGGCCCGCGACGCGAGCCTGGCGCCGCCGACGCTGATCCTGCCTTCGCTACAAGTGAACATCCGGGCCGGAGCCCTGCCGCCGCCGACACCGGCGGGTCACGTGTTCCTGAAACTGCCCGTCACGCCCTTAGACGCCTGAGCGCGCGCGTTTCACGGCAAGGCCCGGGCCGCTCAAAGAGGCGACCTGGGCCTTCCAAGAGCTTACCGGCTCAAGATCAGCGGAATCCTGGCCGCCTCGATCATGCGCCGCGTCACGCCGCCGAACACGGTCTCGTACAGACGACCCTGTCCATAGGCCCCCATCACGCAGTAGGCGGCGCGATCGATCTCGGCCTGGCGCAGCAGCAGAACGTCCGGCGTTTGCGCCACCGAGTCCAGCAAGTGGACCTTGGCGTGAATATCATGGCGCGAGAGATAGACGGCCGCGGCCCGCGCCGAGGGACCGTCGACGATTTGGCCCACCGAGACCAGATGAACCGAGCGCGCAAGCTTCAGCAGCGGGATCGCCGCCCGCAGGGCCGCCGCGGCGGGTTCGGATCCATCCCAGGCGATCATGGCTGTCCCCGAAACATTCAGACCCACGGCCGCGTCCGGAACAGCGACGATCGGACAGCGCGCCGACATCACCAGATCGCTGGCTAGGCCGCGACGATCCTGCTCGAAGAAGGCGTCCTTCTTGCAATTGACGATGATCAGATCCGTCAATCGCGACTGGTTGGCGAGACACAGGGCCATGTCGCCCAGGTCATCCGTCCAATCGAAGCTGACGTCTTCATGCGCCAGTCGGGCATCGAGCCGACGGCGAAGAGACGCCTCGGTCTTGATGTCCTCGGCGACGACCATGCCCGCCATCGATCCGTCGAAGTCGCCCGGATAGACGGGCAATGGCGTGACCTCGGCGCAGCGAATATGGCCGTTCAGCGCCCTGGCCAGATCGAGCGCGGTCTGAAGTCGCGCTTCCTGGCCCTTGTCCTCGTGGACCAGCAGGAGAATGTTCTTCATCGTCTTGCTCCGTCTCAAAGAAGGGCGGCGGGTCCGGCTTTCGGGCCCGCGCCCGGCTCGCGTGAACGACGGGACGCCCCTACTCCGCCGCCTCCAGGTCCAGCACGGCCCGGCCTTCGATCCGCCCGTCCAGCATCCGCGCGAAGATGGCGTTGATGTCTTGCAGGCCGGCATAGCGTTCGATCCGCGCCCGAACCTTGCCGTCCGCCGCGAAGGCCAGCGCCTCCTGAAGATCCAGGCGCGTGCCGACGATCGAGCCCCGGACGGTTATTCCGCGCAGAACGGTGTCGAAGATCGACAGCGGGAAATCGCCGGGCGGCAGCCCATTGAGCGACACTGTCCCGCCACGTCGGACCATCCCCAGGGCTTGGGCAAAGGCGCGCGTCGAAACCGCCGTGACCAGCACGCCATGCGCGCCGCCGATTTCCCGGGTGAGCGTCTCGACCGGATCGGCCTTGGCGGCGTTGACGACCACGCGCGCGCCCAGGGATTTGGCCAACTCGAGCTTGTCTTCGGCCACGTCCACGGCCGCGACCTTGAAGCCCATCGCCAGGGCGTATTGCACCGCCAGGTGTCCAAGACCGCCCACGCCCGAAATCGCCACCCAGTCGCCGGGCTGGGCGTTCAAGACCTTCAAGCCCTTGTAGACGGTGACGCCGGCGCACAGGATCGGCGCGGCCTCCAGAAACGATAGATTGTCGGGGATATGTCCGACATAATTGGCGTCGGCCAGGGCGTATTCCGCGAAGCCGCCATCGACCGAATAGCCGGTGTTCTTCTGCTCCTGGCACAAGGTTTCCCAGCCGGACAGGCAGTGCTCGCAACGGCCACAGGCCGTATGCAGCCAAGGCACGCCAACGCGATCCCCTTGCTTGAGATGCTCGACGCCCGCGCCGATCTCGACGACGACGCCGACGCCTTCGTGGCCCGGCACGAAGGGCGGCGCCGGCTTGATCGGCCAATCGCCGTGCGCGGCGTGCAGATCGGTGTGGCAGACCCCGCAGGCGGCGATCCGCACCAAGACCTGACCAGGACCGGGCGCCGGTCGTGGCCGGCTCTCCAGAACGAGCGGTTGGCCAAAGGCGCGAACAACGGCGGCTTGCATCGAGACTGGCATCACGGCCTCCCAGTAACCCGTCTCATGGTACGCGCGTCGCCTGGTCGGCATATTCGGGATATCTACTTCGGGACATCTACTTAAGGCGGTAGACTGGTCAGCGCGCACCCAAGCTTGGCCTCTCTAGATCGGTAAGGTTTGACTGCCTTTCCCCGTCAAGCCTCCACCGTGGAGGGCGCGGACCTAGGTATTGTCCCGCATTCCAGTTCACCGCCCTTCGGTCTAACCAAGAGGGCGTCTTTCACGAGCAGCGTCTTGTTCGTCGCCCAGCGAACCTTCTGACCTAGCCATCCCGGGAGGAGGCGTAAGCATGAAACACGCGGTGATCCTGGCCCACCCCAAACCCACCAGCTTCGGCGCGGCGATGGCCCGCGCGTGCGTGGACCACCTGAGCGCGCATGGCCACGAAGTGGTGCTGCGCGATCTCTACGCGATGGATTTCGATCCGCGCCTGAAGGCCGAGGAGATGCCGACTGGCCAGGGCGCGACCCCGGCCGCCGACGTCCTCGCCGAACGGGCGTTGCTGAAGGACGTCAAGAGCCTGATCTTCGTCTATCCCTTCTGGTTCAACGCGCCGCCGGCGATATTGAAGGGCTATGTCGATCGGGTGTTCGGCATGGGCTTCGGCTACGCTTCGATCAATGGCCGCATGGAGGCGCTGCTGGACGGCGTTAGCTTGACCAGCTTTTCGACCTCCGGCGCGCCCGGACGCTGGGTCAACAGCACCGGCGCCCTGAAGGCCCTGATGGCGGTGTTCGACCTGCATCTGTGCGGGGTCTGTGGCCTTCGCCTGCTCGACCACGCGCATTTTGGCGACGTGGTCTCGAACATGACGGAGGAATGGGGCGAGGACATTCTCGGACAGGTCCGCGACAGGTTGAACAACCTCTTCGAACTGACCTCGGGTCCGGAAACCTAAGGCCGCGGCCGATGGCGCCACGCGAAGAGATGGACACCACGCCCCCTAAGCCTTGGGGCGTGGCCCTCGGCGTTCCGATGTGCTTTACCGGTCGAGGGCCGATGCGCGCCTAACCCCTCTATTGAAGTTGATCATGGCGCCATCGACCGCCAACCTGGCGATCTGGACGATATCGGCGATCGCGACCGCGGCCGTCATCGCCCGCCCCTTCAGACTCCCCGAAGCGATCTGGGCCGCCGGCGGCGCGATCCTGCTGGTCGCGACCGGGCTGCTTCCCCTGACGGCGGGGCTGGCGGCGGTCGGCAAGGGGCTGGACGTCTACCTCTTTCTGATCGGCATGATGCTTCTGTCGGAGGTCGCGCGCCGAGAAGGCCTGTTCGACTGGGTGGCGGCCTATGCGGTCAATCACGCCAAGGGCTCGCCACGACGCCTGTTCCTGCTGATCTACGCCGTGGGCGTGGTGGTGACGGTGTTCTTGTCCAACGACGCGACGGCGGTCGTTCTGACGCCCGCGGTGTTCGCGGCCGCGCGCAAGGCCAAGGTGGACCCGCTGCCCTACCTGTTCATCTGCGCCTTCGTGGCCAACGCCGCCAGTTTCGTCCTACCGATCTCCAACCCCGCCAACATCGTGCTCTATGGCGACCATACGCCGCCCCTGGGGCGGTGGCTCGCGAGCTTCACTCTGCCGTCCCTGCTGGCCATCCTGGCGACCTATCTGGTCTTGAGGCGGGTCGAGGCCCGCCGCCTGGACGCGGTTTGCGAGCGCGATATCGACCAGCCGCCGCTGTCGGGCGGCGGTAAACTGGCTCTCGCCGGAATCGCCATCACGGCGCTTGCCCTGGTGATCGTTTCGGCGCTCGACAAGCCCTTGGGCGCGCCCACGGCCCTGCTCGGCGCGGCGACGACCGTCGCCATCCTGGTCGCCCGCAAGGCCGCGCCCTGGCCGGTCCTGAAGAGCGTTTCCTGGAGCGTCCTACCGCTGGTGGCCGGGCTTTTCGTCTTGGTCGAAGCCCTGGAGCACACCGGACTGATCGGCGCCCTCGCCCAAACGCTCAAGAGAGCATCCCAAAGCTCCGCGCCTATCACCGCGGCCGTCTGGGGCGGCCTGCTCGCCTTCGCGTCCAACCTGATGAACAACCTGCCGGCGGGCCTTATCGCCAGCACCGCGATCAGCCAGGCTCAACCGCCTCGCATGGTGATCGACGCATTGCTGATCGGGGTGGATCTGGGCCCGAACCTGTCGATCACCGGCTCGCTCGCGACCATTCTGTGGCTTACGGCCATCCGCCGTGAAGGCGAGGACGTGACGTTCTGGCGCTTCCTCAAGGTCGGAGCGCTGGTCATGCCGCCGGCCTTGGCGTTGGCCATCGGCGCGCGCCTCCTGCTGGGAGTGGCGGGCTGAACGCAGCCGGCGCGGCCTTGCGCCCAAACGCCCGCCCAGCATCATCCGCTCGTCTTGAGGCGTCGCGGCATTCTGGCGCCCACGAGCCGCCACCCGCCCCAGACTAGCGCGCAGCCCAGCGTGGCGAGGACGCTCCCGATCATGTTGTCCTCGGCCCGCGAGGCGGCCGCCTGGTGAGCCAGGCTCGGAACCATGGTCGCGCCAATGACGATGAACAGAGGTGTCAGGAAGCTGACGAACAGGGTGTAGTTGACCTTGCGCAGGGTGATCGCCGCCGCCGCCAGCAGGAAGATCGGCGGAACCAGCGCCCAAGACTCCTTAACGGCCAGGATCAGGGGCGCGGCCGCGGCGGCGCCGATAAGGCTGCCGGCCACGCGCTCGATCGTCCGACGGCGCGAGGCGTGCACGTCGGGCCGAACGACCACGACGGCCGCGACGGTCGCCCACTGCGGATAGGCCAGCGACAGCGCGTGGACCGCCGTATAGGTCGCCATCACGGCGATGGCGGCCAGCACGGCATGGCTTAGAGCTCGCGGATCCGCCGGCGGCGCTCGATCCTCGCGCGGCGAACGCCGCGTCGGCGGGACGCAAGCCACGGTCGCCAAGCACAAGATCATGGTCAGCGCGCCGCCCAGGAAAAAGACCAGCGCGCCCATCACCGCGTCCGCCGCCCCGACCGGCTGCTCCGCCGCGACCACGGCGACGACGCCCACCAGGACCCCGACGCCGCCCATGCCCGACGACGAGAGCCCGACATAGATCAGTAAGCCGACCAGCGCGGAAAGGAGCGCTCCGCTCGCCAAGCCAGACGGGGCGGCGAAAGCCGACACCAGACCCGCGACGAGCCCGCCGCAGACGATGAAGGCCGTCATCACCCGCAGTCGTCGCGTCATCCCCCCGCCCGGGTCCGCCAGGCAAGTCCAGAAGGCCGCGTAGGGCGCCCACGCGAAATCCGGGCGACGCAAGACAAGCGCGACGGCGACCAGCAGCGCCACCGCGGCCCCGCCTATCAGCCCCTCTGGCCCCGCCAGCGCGCCGGGTTCGAAGCTGTAGCCCTTTTTTCCGGCCTGTCGCGCCACGTAGCGCGAGAGGGCGCGGCGACGTCGCGCGCCATTCGCGCTGGGCCTGTCCGTTCGGCTTGTTGGGCTGAGGTTGAGCATCCCCGACGGCTCTATTCGGATGCGCGGCGAGAAGAAAACGATCTATATTCCTAGCACTCATTCGAAATGGGAATAGAACATGGAGTTCCGCACGCTCCGCGCCTTTGTCGAGGTCGTTCGCCAGCAAGGCTTTTCCCACGCGGCCAAGGTGGTCTTCGCGACCCAGTCCACTGTCAGCAAGGCGGTGAAGCAGCTGGAGGACGAGATAGGCGCGCCACTGCTCGACCGCATCGGTCACAGAACGCGGCCGACGCCGCTTGGCGAGGTCGTCTACCCCCGGGCGGTGAAGCTTCTGGCGGATCGCGCCGACCTGCTGGCCGAAATCGACGAGGTGCGCGGGCTGAAGCGCGGGACCCTGCGCCTCGGCCTGCCGCCCGTCGCCAGCAGCAGCATCTTCGGTCCGCTCGTCGCGCGTTTTCGCGCGCTATATCCTGGCCTGGAAATCAAGCTGACCGAGCATGGCGGCGACGAGTTGACCAACCTCGTCCGTTCCGGCGATCTGGAATTGGCCGCCAGCCTGATGCCCGGTTTCGACGACCTCGACTGGCAGGACGTCCGGCGAGAGCCCCTGGTCGCGGTGCTGCGCGCCGACAACCCGCTAGCGCGCGCTGGCGCCGTCGATATCAACGCCTTGCGTGACATTCCCTTTCTGCTGTTCAGCGAGGGCTTCGGCATCAATCGGCTGATCCTGGCCGCCTGCGGTCGACATGGGTTCGAGCCCGAGGTCGCGGCCCGCAGCAGCCAGGTCGATTTCCTGCTCGAACTCGCCGCCGAAGGCCTGGGTGTCGCCTTCGTGCCACGCATGCTGGCCGAGCCCGTTCTGCGCGCGGGCCTTGGGACGCCCATCCTGGCCGAAGCCGAGACCGAATGGCGGCTGACCATGATCTGGCGTCGCGGCGCCTATCTTTCCCACGCCGCGAGGGCGTGGCTGGACCTTGTGGCCGCCTCTTCCGCGCCAAATTCGAATTTCGACTAAAAACTATTCAAACATCTCATTTTTCGCATTGAAACACCCCGAGTATCGAGACGAGAACACGGCTATCGGCGCCTGAGCCAGGGAAACCGCCAATGATCATTTCCGCGCCCACCGACTATCGGGAAGCCGCTCGGCGTCGCCTCCCCCGGTTCCTGTTCGATTACATCGACGGCGGCGCGGTCACCGAAAGCACGATGAACGCCAATGTGACAGCGCTGCGGGAGGTCGCCTTGCGGCAGCGCGTGCTCGGCGGCGTCGGCGAGCCCAGCCTCGGCGCGGAGATCCTCGGCGATCGCTGGACGCTGCCCATCGCGTTCGGCCCCGTCGGGGCCACGGGCATGTACGCTCGCCGGGGCGAGACCCAGGTCGCGCGGGCGGCGGCGATCAAGGGCGTTCCCTATGTGCTGTCGACCGTTTCCGTCTGCTCGATCGAGGAGGTCGCGCGCGCCGGCGGAGATCAGCTCTGGTTCCAGCTCTATGTGCTGAAGGATCGCGGCTTTATGACCAACGCCTTGGAACGCGCCTGGGCCGCGGGCATGAAGACCCTGGTCTTCACGGTCGATATGCCCGCCCCGGGCTCTCGCTATCGCGACCGGCGCTCGGGCATGGCGGGGCCCGCCGCCACGCTACGCCAATATCTGCAGGCCTTCACCCATCCGGAATGGGCGGTCGATGTCGGCCTGCTGGGTCGTCCCCTGTCGTTCGGCAACATCGAGGCCTATGTCGGGCGCAGGATGGGGATGAAGGACTATACGGGGTTCCTGGCCCGGAACTTCGATCCGTCGATCACTTGGACCGACCTCGAGTGGATTCGCGACAGCTGGAAGGGCAAGCTGATCCTCAAGGGCATTCTCGATCCGGAGGATGCGCGCGACGCCGTGCGCATGGGCGCCGACGGGATCGTTGTCTCCAACCATGGCGGACGCCAGCTCGACGGCGCGATCCCCACCGCGCGAGCGCTTCCAAGGGTGGCCGACGCGGTGGGCGGCGACCTTACGATCCTCGCGGACTCCGGCGTTCGATCGGGCCTAGATGTCGCGCGGATGCTGGCCCTCGGGGCCCAGGGCGTCCTGCTAGGCCGCGCCTATGCCTATGCGCTCGCGGCGGATGGTCAGCGCGGCGTGGAGCGCCTGCTCGACCTCCTGGCGGCCGACCTGCGCGTCACCATGATCCTGACCGGCGCGCGAACGGTCGCCGACATCTCACGCGAGTTGCTCGTGGCGGCGGAGAAGGAGATGGCGGCCCGCTAAGGTTCGCGCCCAAGGCTAGCCCTGTACAACCGTCTGCTTCTGCCGCCCCAGGCCTTCTATGCCCAGCTCGACCACGTCGCCGGGCTGGAGCCAGAAGGGCGGCTTTTGCCCCATGCCGACGCCCGGCGGCGTGCCGGTCGAGATGATGTCACCCGGCATCAGAGTCATGAAGCGCGAAACATAGGCGATCAGGAAGGCGGGCTTGTAGATCATCGTGGCGGTGGATCCGTTCTGGAAACGGCGGCCGTTCACCTCCAGCCACATCGACAGCGCGCACGGATCGGCGATCTCGTCGCGCGTGACAAGCCAGGGACCGATGGGGCCGAAGGTGTCGCATCCCTTGCCCTTGTCCCACGTGCCGTGCCGATCCATCTGGAACGCGCGTTCCGACACGTCGTTGATCACGCAATAGCCGAACAGGTGATCCATCGCCTCGGCTTCGGAAACGTATTTCGCCTTCTTGCCGATGACGAGGCCAAGCTCGACCTCCCAGTCCAGTCGGGTCGAGTCGCGGGGACGCTCGATGGCGTCGTTGGGCCCGCAGATGGCGCTGGTCGCCTTGAGAAATACGACAGGTTCCGGCGGGACGGCGGCGCCGGTTTCGGCGGCGTGATCCGAATAGTTGAGGCCGATGCAGACGAACTTGCCTAC
Source organism: Caulobacter sp. SSI4214 (assembly GCF_012184455.1). Lineage (NCBI taxonomy): Bacteria > Pseudomonadati > Pseudomonadota > Alphaproteobacteria > Caulobacterales > Caulobacteraceae > Caulobacter > Caulobacter sp. SSI4214. The sequence goes on from NZ_SZWJ01000001.1 coordinate 51,813, forward strand.
CCCGCCCACGCACGGACCGATCCGCGTCGCCGGATCAACCACCGGCAGGGCGGAGAGGTCCAGCGATCCAAGACCCAGATCCGCGCCTCTGGAAAGGGTCGCGCCGTCGATATCGGCGACAAGACCCCACAGATCCCTGATGGCGCCGTCGGCGTCGATCACGCCGGGCTTCTCGGCGCCGGGCTCTCCAAAGCGGATGAATTTCACGTCCGGGATTCCTTTCAAGAGACGGGGACGAGCCCGGTCTACATCGACCAACCGCCGTCGATGACCAGGGCCTGGCCCGTGGTGAAGGCGGCCTCATCGCTGACGAGGTAGGCGGCCAGGGCGGCGATTTCCTCGGGCTGGCCAAGGCGCCCCATCGGCTGACGAGCCCGGAAGGCCGCGAGCGCGCCCTCGAAATCGCCCGTCGCCTTCAAGCGCTCCAGCAACGAGGGGGACTCCACGGTGCCCGGGCAGATGGCGTTGCACCGGATCCCCTGCCCCACGAAATCGGCCGCGATGGCGTTCGTCAGGCCAAGGACCGCCCCCTTGCTGGCGCTGTAGGCGAAGCGGTTGGGAACTCCCTTCAGGGAGCTGGCGACGGAGGAGATGTTGAGAATGACGCCACGGCCGCGCTCAAGCATTCCTGGCAGGAACGCCCGGCACGTTTGATACATGGTGTCGACGTTGATCCTGAAAGAGTCGGACCAACCCTTCTCGTCACACTCCAGGATCGACCCGGAGTGCACATAGCCGACCGCGTTAACGAGGATGTCGACGGCGCCGATTTCCGCGGCGGCGGCGCGGACGGCGGCCGCGTCGGTCGCGTCCAGCACCCGGGTCGTCACGCCGCTCAGCGCGTCGAGCGGCGCCGGATTGATGTCGGTGGCGATGACCTCGGCGCCCTCGGCCGCGAAGCGTTCGGCGATGGCCCTACCGATGCCCTGACCCGAGGCCGTGACCAGGGCGCGCTTGGCGGTCAGTCTTTTCATGGGGAAAGGTCCTCTGGAACCCGCGGCCGGCCGGACATGCCGGCGGACGCACTGGGGGCTGCCAGGCGTCCGCCTTCCGCCGGGCCAGCGCGCGCCGGCCGCCGCGACGGTCTAAGCTCAGAACTTGCGCGAGATGTCGAAGCTGAAGGTGCGCCCCTCGGTCACCGTCTGGGCGCCGTTGTAGAACAGGAACTGCGGCACGTGCTGGTCGAACAGGTTCTTCACCCCGACCGTGACCCGCAGATTATCGTGGACCAGCGCGCCGGCTTGCAGGTCGATCTTGTTGAACTGCTTGTAGCTCTGAAGCACGCCGACATAGTCGCCCAGCTTGCCGCCCCATTCGATGCGCGCCGAGCCCGAGGCCACGAAATGGACGGCGTCGGTAACGGGGCGATCGATGTTGAACACCGCGTTGAACGTCCCCTTCCGGGTATAAGGCAGCAGCTTGCCGTCCAGCGTAAAGGCGTTCGGCTTGCCCGCGTTGACCACCGCCTTGTCGAAGCGCGGATCAAGAACGCCAACGCTGATCCCGCCGCTGAACCACGAGACCGGCTTGAACAGGAACTCGACCTCGACGCCCTTGGTGCGGCTCGTCCCCACATTGGCGTAGTAGGATTGAGCCAGAGCCGTGGACTGGGTGATCAGCACGTTGTCCTGCGGCATGTAGAAGACGGCCGCGTCGATCGAGGCCTTACCGCCGAACAGGACGGCCTTGACGCCAGCCTCGTAGTTCTGGGCCCGCTCCTCGTCGTAAGGCACGGTGGACGCCGAGGTCGGGGTGAGATTGAAGGCGCCCGGACGGAAGCCCGTCGAATAGGTCACGTAGAAGTTCAGGTCGGTGTTGACCGCGTACTTCAGCGTCACCGACGGCGCGGTGAAGTCGAACGACTTGCTGATGTCGAGGTTGTAGGTCGGGAACGTCGCGCCGAAGGCCGCGCCCGCCACATAGGCGAGCGTCGGATTGGCGATCGGCTGAATGCCCGAGCGGAAGACCAGGGCCTTCCTGTCATGATTGAACCTCAGGCCGCCGCTGAGAGACCAGTGGTCGTCAAAGGCGTAGGCGGCGGTGGCGAACACCGATGAGGATCGGGTGTTGATGCTGGTGCCGGGGCTGGGGCTTCCGACGGGAACGGTCTGAACGCCGAGACCCAAGGGCATTCCAGTCACGGCGTCGACGTTCAGCGTGTAACGGCCCGCGACCGAGTAGGCGTAGTCTTCCTTGAAATACGAAGCGCCGACCATCCAGGTGAAGGGCTGGTCCTGCTTGGACGAGAACAGGCCCTCCACGAAGGTGTCATGCACCACATCGTGCTCGCCGGACGTCGCGGCGATGTTGTAGGGCGGCCCCAGCGGCGTCTGGTCGAGGTCGTAGAGCGAGTGGAAGCCGTATTGGCGATAGCTCGCGTTCACCGACAGGTCGCCGAGGTCGGTGTGGTACGTCATCTTCTCGAACATATAGGCGTTGGTCTTCGACGAGACGGATGGCGTGTCGCGATAGACCGTCTCGTAGGTTTCCTTCGGCGTCGGCTGGAAGGTCAGGCCGTTGCCGTGAATGCCGCCCGGCGCGTAGGAACTCAGGGCAGGCCCGCGATAGGCCTCGTATTCCGCGAGGAGCTGCACATCCAGCCGATCGTTGGGCTGAATGGAGGCGCTGGCGCGCAGGCCCCGGTCGCTGAAGGCGCCGATATACTGGTTCAGCGTCGCGTTCTTCATTTCGGCTTGGGTCTGCTTGAAGCTCCACCCGGCGAAGCGAAGGGCGACCACGTCATTGACCGGCACATTGACCGCGCCCTCGATGTCGGCCTGATGATAGCTGCCGTAAGACGCCTTCACATAGCCGCCGAAGTCGTGCTTGGGCATGGCGTCGATCACGTCGACGGTGCCGCCGACCGAGCTGCGCCCGTAGTAGCCGCCCTGCGGCCCGCGCAGCACCTCGACCCGTTCGATATCGACCTGAGCGCCGAGGTTCTCCCGCTCGCCGCCGGCGTACAGGCCGTTGCGATAGAGGCCGACATTCGGTTCGGCCTGGGTGTTCACCTGCTGCATCCCGCGGATGTTGATGAAGGTGTTCAGGTTGTTAGGCGAGTCCTGGATCACCGCGTTGGGGACAAGGCCGACGATGTCCCGGATGTTGGTAACGCCCCGCTCGCGCAGATCGGCCCCGCTGATGGCCGTCACGGTCGCGGGAACCTCCTGCAACGCCTCGGCCCGGCGACGCGCGGTGACGACCACCGTTTGCACGGTGTCGACCTTGTCGCTCTTATCGGCCGGGGCTTCGGCCCGCGCCGCGCTTGCAGCCATGACCGAGCACGCAACGCCCGCGAGAAGTAGAACCTTCATCTGGCAAGACCCCCTCATGTTCCCTCCCGGAATGGTCGCTCCGACCTTTGAGCGACGCCGTTAATATGATCACCGCTTACTTTTTGAGTGTTGTGACGAGCTGAAGACAATGTCAACACTGCTCATACTGGCTTGTTCCGGCGACACCCTGGCGCCTATAAGATCGGCGCCGCGGCTACCGACAGGTCAGACCCGACAACCTTCTGTGGATGAGCGTTATGCGAACGGCGGTGGAAACGGCGGAACAGGTTCGAAAAGGCGCCTTGAAGGCGACGGATCGGATCAAGGAGGCGCTCGACGCGATCGAAAAGCACAACGGGGCGATCAACGCCTTCATCCGCGTCGACGCGGAAGGCGCCCTCGCCCGCGCCCACGAAATCGACCAAGCGGTGGCGGCTGGCGAGGATCCTGGCCCGCTGGCGGGCGTGCCACTGGGCGTGAAGGACATGGAAGCGTGCAAAGGCTTCCCCATCACCCAAGGCAGCTGGTTCCTGAAGGACAATCCGCCGGAAAAGGCCGACTCGCGCCATGTCGCGCGGTTGCGCGCCGCGGGAGCCGTGATCGTGGGCATCACCGCCGCCTCGGAATTCGGCATGGATTCGGCGACCACCTCGCGGCTTTATGGCGTGACGCGAAATCCGTGGAACCTCGACAAGACGCCCGGGGGGTCCAGCGGCGGCTCCTCGGCGGCCGTCGCCGCCGGCATGACGCCCCTGGCCACCGGAACCGACGCCGGCGGCTCGATCCGCGAACCGGCGGCCTTCACCGGTCTCGTCGGCCTGAAGCCCAGCCACGGCCGAATTCCCAAGATGAACGGCTTCTCCAACTGGTCGGTGCATGGCGCCCTCGCCCGAACCGCCGCCGACGCGGCCCGTCACCTGGATGTGGCCAGCGGCCCGCATGACGGCGACCGCCAGTCGCTGCCCGCCCACCCCGGCCGTTTCGAGGACGCGATCGAGACGCTGGACGTGTCGGGCCTGCGCTCCTTCTGGACGCCCGACCATGGCTACGCCCCGGTCGAGCCGGAAGTCGTCGCGATCGCGCGCGAGGCCGCTCAACGACTGATGCGCGCCGCGCGCTTGGCGGAGACCCAGGTCGATTTCCGTCCGGTGAACATCTACCGCGACTTCGGAGCCATCTTTGGCTCGACGCTGGAGGAGGACTTCACCCGCGACGGCATCTTGCCGGACGGGTTCGACATGCTCTCCGCCCCGGTCCAACGACTGCTCTCCAAGTTCCGAGAGCACCGCGGCGAGGTCGACGTCAAGAAATCTTGGGAGAACGTCCATCTTCTTGAACGGCAGGTGGCCGATCTCTTCTCCGAGGTCGACCTTCTCCTGTCGCCCGCCACGTCGTGCGCCCCCTATGGCGCCGACGATCCCATCCCCTCGGTGATCGACGGGCGCGACGCGACCTACACCGGCGCGGAACCGTTCGGCATGTTGGCCAACGCCTGCTGGAACCCCTCGATCTCGATTCCGGCGGGCCTGACCTCGGATGGCCTGCCCGTCGGACTTCAGATCACCGCGCGCCGTCACCGCGACGATATCCTGCTCAGGCTGGCTCGCCTGGCGGAACTGGACGCGCCATGGACGTTTCCATCCCTTTGAAACGGCGATCGAAAGACACCGCCCACCCCAGCATTTATCAAGTCGGGCGCGAAGTGTACCAAGGCGGGCGTTGTAGTTGCGCCGGCCTGAACCGGCCACGGACGAAGGAGCCATGAAGCCGCGATGACCGCCTCTCTACCCACCGGCGCCGAGCCGGCCAGCGCCAACGCCCCCTATCACAAGGGGAACGTTCCGCTGCGCATGATGGAGGCGGCCGAGCGCATCCTGGCGACCGAAACCGTCGAGGACATCACCGCCCGGCGCCTCTGCCGCGAAGTAGGCGTCACCTCCGCCAACTTCTACAATCACTATCCGAGCCTCGAATTCCTGCTTCTGGAGATCGCCGCGAAAGGCTTCGAGGAGCGCATCCGCATGATGCGCCGCCTCCTCAAGCGCGGCCTTCCCCGCGAGGAGGCGATGGTCCAGTGCGCGGTCAAGACCGTCGAGCTAGGCCTCGAAAAGCCTCAGCTTTTCCGGATCATGTTCGGCTATTCGAAAAATCCGAAGCAGAACCCGAAATATGTGGAGCTGGCGGACCGCTCGCTCGCGACCCTGACGCAAATCGTCTATGGCGAGGACTTCTTCCGCGCCGACGACATCGCCTGGTCGCATGAGCACTGCAAGCGGACCTACGCCTTCTTCTCGTTCATATACGGGGTGGCGGTGGCCATCTCGACGGACATGATCTCGAACCCGTCCGGCACGCGGAAGGATCTGATCCGCTATGTCGAGGCGCTGACCCGCACCTTCATCAAGGATATGGGCTGAGAGGCGCCTCCCTCATTCGGTCGCGGCCTTGGCCTCCAGACGTCGCGCTCGCGCCTCCAGGCGACGCTGGATGATTCCATGCTTGCGGCTCGTGATCGGGAAGTTCCAGGCCAGGCAGGCCATGGATAGATGAAAGATCAGCGGAGCCCCGATATAGGCCGCGAGCAGGCCAAGATTAGCGACCTCGCCGTTCGGATGGCCGACCTTGTAGCCGGCCTTGTCCATAATGAGGAAGGCGCAGGCGCCGCCCAGCGCCATCATCACCTTGATGACCAGCATCTGAATGGCGAAGAAGTTCCCCGCCTTGGACGAGCCGGTCCTCAGGGCGTCGTGGTCGATGACGTCACCCAGCACCGCGCCCGGCAGGAAGTTGGTCGGGGCGCCGAAGAACGACCGCACGCACACGAGCCCGATGAAGAAGGGAAAACCCGCCGCCCCCTTGGGCAGCAGTAGAACGATCGGCGAGAGGCAGACGATCGCCGCGACGCAGAAGGCCCACGCCCTGTGCCGGTCGATCTTCTTGAGGATCGGCGTCCAGACCTGCAGGAACACCATCTCGGCGACGAACAGCGCCACCATGATGAAGGGGAACTGCTCCTTCAGCCCCATGAAGTCGGTCATGAAGATGAAGGTGGTCGACATGAAGAAGCCCTCGCCCAGGCCCCAGAGCGCGGTTATTCCGTAGAAGCGTTGCAGCACGGCCGAGCGCCGCAGGCTCGACAGAACCGCCCCCAGCGCGACCCGCCTGTTCTCCACCACCGGACCGTTCGGGACGATGATCAAGGACAGAAGCATGAAGAGCGGAAACGCGATCACATAGGCGATGGAGAGAACCGCGAACGAGGTTCCGCTGATCGCCGTGCTCTTGGTGTAGAAATAGAGGCCGATGGGCAAAAGATAGGACGCCAGACTGCCGGCGATGTTGAAGATGGCCTTCGCCGCGCCGATGCGCGAACGCTCGACATAGTCACGGCTCAGCTCCGCGCCCCAGGCGGAATTCGGCACCTCGAACATGGTGAAGCCGACATAGAGAAGCGCCGACCATAGCGCGAAATAGCCGACATCGGCGTTCGCCGGGGGCTGGAACAGGCGCGTCGCCGACAGGGCGCAAAAGATCATCGACCCGACGGCCCATGGCTTGCGCGTACCGAACACCGCGCGGGTGCGGTCGGAGAGGAAACCGATGATCGGATCGGAAACCGCGTCGAACACCCGCCCCAGCGCGGCGACGGCGCCGATCTGCGCCAGGGTGATATGGGTGTGGCCCGCGTAGTAGGCCGGCAGCAGCATGTAGAGCGGCAGGGCGATAAAGGCGTGGGGCATGGAGGGCATTCCATAGACCACACGCTGCAAGGCGGAGAGGGATTGACCCGAGCCAAGTCTGGAACGAAACATTCGACCTCCCCGTCGAAAAATTATCGCCGCTTACATCGGCACACTAAAAAGCCATTGTCCAGAAGGGATAAGCGGGGCGCGAATTTTCAGTCGCGCGATTGACGCCGGTTGATCAGAATATATACATTGCTCACATTAACACGCCCGGAGCGCGGCAGCGCCGACGACAGGAGGAGACGGATGTTCCCTGACGACCACCCCGGATCGAGGGCGCTGTTCGAGCGAGCGCTCAAGGTGATGCCCGGCGGAAACTCGCGCCACACGGTCTATTTTCCGCCCTATCCCGTCTATGCGGCCAAGGGCGAAGGCGCGCGGGTGACCGATGTCGACGGCATCTCGCGGTTGGACTTCATCAACAACTATTCCTCGCTGATTCATGGCCACTGCCATCCGGAAGTGACCGCGGCGATCACGCGCCAGGCGGCGACCTTGCAGGCCGTCTCCCTGCCGACCGAGGCAGAGATCGAACTGGCCGAGATTCTCTGCGCGCGCCTGCCTTCGGTCGAGCAAATTCGCTTCGCCAATTCGGGCACCGAGGGCGTGATGATGGCGATCAAGGCCGCGCGCGGGTTCACCGGTCGCCGCCTCATCGCCAAGGTCGAGGGCGCCTATCACGGCAGCGACGACACCGCCGCCGTCAGCACCTATCCGCATCCGTCGAAATGGAGCGATCCCGACGAGGGCCGAGGGATTTCCGAACCGGGCTCGGGCCCCGGCGCGGCGGCGGACGTGATCATCTTGCAGATGAACGACGTCGAGGGCGGTCGACGCCTGATACGGCGCCACGGCGCCGAACTCGCCGCCGTTCTGGTCGATCCCCTCGTCAAGAATCTGGGCTATCGGCCCGCCTCCCCCGCCTTCCTGGAGATGCTGCGGGAAGAGACCCGCGCGGCCGGCGCCCTCCTGATCTTCGACGAGGTCTATAGCCTGCGTCTCGGCTATGGCGGCGCTCAAGAGGTCCTGGGCGTCCGGGCGGACCTGACGGCGCTGGGCAAGATCATCGGCGGCGGCCTTCCGGTCGGCGCGGTGGGCGGTTCGGCCGAGATCATGACGGCCGTGTTCGACCCGCGCGGCGGCAAGGCCAAGGTCTCCCACGGCGGGACCTATAACGCCAACCCGCTGACCATGGCGGCGGGCGCCGTCTCGATGCGCCTGTTCGATCGCGCCGCGTTCGACAGGCTGTCTGGGCTTGGCGACCGCCTCCGGAAAGGCCTTGCCGAAGCCGCTTCGGCCGCCGGCGCGACCGCCAGGGTCACGGGCGCGGCGTCGATCGTCGGCCTCTTCCACATGTCGGGCTCAGGCGAAACCTTCCGCGACATGGCCAAGGCGCGGATGGAGAATCCGGAGGCGGGCCGCAAGGCCGAGCACTTCTTCCGCCATATGCTCGACAATGGCGTGCTGATGGGCGCGCCGGGCTTCTTCGTCCTGTCGACCGTCCTGACCGAGGCGGATATCGACCACGTCATCAACGAGGCTCACGTCGCCTTTTCGACCCTGAGGAAGGCCGCCGCATGAGGCAGGAATATCGCACCACGCCGGCCGGCAAGATCCGGGCGCGCGGCGCGGGGGTCCCTTTCGTGGGCCAACCCGGCCCCGCCAACGCCATCACCGACGTCGCGGGCGTCGAGGTCGGCTACAAGACCCTGATCGAGGGCTCGGGTCCGCTGGTCGTGGGCCAGGGTCCCGTCCGCACCGGCGTCACCGCCATCTTCCCGCGCGGCCGGCAAAAGCCTGAAGGCGCCGTCTGGGCGGGCTATTTCAACATGAGTGGCAACGGCGAGATGAGCGGCGCGGCCTTCGTCGAGGAGCGTGGGCGCTTCGACGGTCCGATCACCATTACCAACACCCACTCCTGCGGCCTGACGCGGGATGTCACGGCGAAGTGGCTGTACAGCCAGCACCAGCCTGGAGAGAAGACCGACCAGCCCTTCTATCTGCCCGTCGCGGCCGAGACGCATGACGGCTCGCTCAACGACATCAACGGCCACCACGTCAAGGAACAGGACGTCATCGACGCCTTCGAGGACGCGCGGGGCGGCTGGATCGAGGAAGGCAGCGTCGGCGGCGGCACCGGGATGCGCTGCTTCGAGTTCAAGGGCGGCTCGGGCACGGCTTCGCGCCAGGTCGAGTTCGCCGGCGAAACCTACACGGTCGGCGCCTTCGTCCAGTCCAATTTCGGCAAGCGCCATCTGCTCCGGATCGCCGGGGTTCCGGTGGGCCTCGAACTGCCGATCGTCGACTTCTCCCCGCCCGAATTCGGATCGATCATCGGCGTCGTGGCGACCGACGCGCCCATGGCCCCGCACCACCTGCGCCGGATCGCCCGCCGCGCCGCCTACGGCATCTCGGCGACAGGCGGCATCGCCTCGAACGAGTCCGGGGACCTGTTCCTCGCCTTCTCGACCGCGAACGCCGAAGCCGTGAGCCAACACGAGGGTCTGGTGAGCGCCAGCTTCGTCGGCGAGGCGGCGATGAGCCGCTTCTACGAGGCCACCATCCAGGCCGTCGAGGAGGCCATCCTCAACAGCATGTTCGCCAACGAGACCATGAGCGGGATCAACGACTTCACCGTCCGCGCCCTGCCCGTCGAGACCGTTCGTGATATCCTGCGTCGCTACAACCGCCTGGTCGAGACGGACTGACGCCTCGCCCCGTAGAGAGGAGCTTTCATGCGCGACGTCTTTTCCCCGGGCCTGTTCGAAAACAAGCGCGCCTTCGTTTCCGGCGGCTCTTCGGGCATCAACCTGGAAATCGCGCGCAGGCTGGGCTCCCTCGGCGCGGAGGTGGCGGTGTTCAGCCGCTCCCAGGACAAGATCGACGCCGCCGTCCAGAGCCTTCGCGCCGACGGTATCGACGCCAGCGGCTATACGGGGGACGTGCGCCAGTATGACCAGGTGGCGGAGGCCGTATCGGCTTTCGCGGCCAAGGGCGGCGGCATCGATTTCGTCATTTCGGGCGCAGCCGGCAACTTCGTCGCGCCCGCCGCCGGCATGAGCGCCAACGCCTTCCGGACCGTCGTCGATATCGACCTGAACGGGACCTACAACGTGCTGCGCGCGGCCTTCGAGCACCTGCGGCGTCCGGGGGCGTCGCTGATCAACATCTCGGCCGTGCAATCGCAGCAGGCCATGCCCTTCCAGGCGCACGTGTGCTCCGCCAAGGCGGGGATAGACATGCTGACCCGCGCCCTGGCGGTCGAGTGGGGGCCGATGGGCGTGCGCGTCAATGCGATCCTGCCCGGGCCGATCGCCGAGACCGAAGGCATGAGGCGACTGTCGAGCACGCCGGAAATGGCCGAACGGATCACGCGCTCCATCCCCCTGCAACGCTATGGGGAAAAGCGCGAAGTGGCCGATATGGCGGCCTTCCTCTGCTCCGAGGCCGCGACCTATGTCACCGGCGCCATCCTGACCTGTGACGGCGGTCAGCTGGCCGGAAATCCGCAAGGCGTCGTCGGCTAAGCCCGGCGTCGTTCGGGCCTGGGACAGGCGCGGACCTCAAGCCCGGCGCTTGAGAACCGCTTCGGTCCAGGCCCGAACGACCGGCTGCCAAAGCTCGTTGGCGGCCTCGCCGTTCATCACCATGCAGATGCCCGAGCCCAGCGTCGGGAAGATCGAATAGATGCTACGCCAGCCAATCGATCCGCCGGAGTGGTGGACGTTCAGCACCCCGCCAGCATCGACCAAGATGTGACCCAACCCGGCCTTCATCGGCAGATCGGGCAAGGAATCGGCGTCGCCGTGAGGCGTGTGCAGGATCGCGAGCGAGGCGGGACTGACGACTCCGCGCCCCGGCGGCGTCCCCTCGCCTCCGGCCATCTCCGCGCCCGCGAAGGCCGCCAGATCTCCGACGGTGGCGTAGGCCCCGCCGGCGGCGCGGCAAAGCCAGCGATAGTCGGCGGTCACCCTTCCCTCCCGGTCGTGCGGCGAGGCGAAGGGTAGGCCCTCGATCCGTTCGAAGCCGGTGCGGGACAAGCCGAGTGGCCGCAGGAGCCGCTCTTCGACGAAGGCGGCGTAGGACAGGCCCGTAATGTCCTCGATGGCCAGCTCCAGCAGGCCAAAGCCGGCGTTCGAGTAGCGCCAGCCCTCGCCCGGCGGATGCGTGACGGCGACGAGATCATCGTCCCGCCGCAGCCCCCAATAGGCATAGTGACGCTCTTGCGCCTCGGTGGGCGGCGGAAGGCGGCCCTGCATGGCGTCGATCAGGGTGAAGCCCGGCTGGTCGAGCCCGACGCCGCGAAACCCCGCCTCGGTGACGCCCGCATGGTGAGACAGCAGCCGACGCGGCGTGACGAGATCCAAGTCGAACGCCCCTCCGGCGGCGGTCACGCGGAACCGCTTGAGATAGCGATTGATCGGCTGGTCCAGGTCGAGACGACCCTCCTCGACCAGAACCATGACCGCGAGCGCGGCATAGGACTTGGAGATCGACTGCAGGCTAAACCGCGTCTCCTCGGTCACCAGCTCGTTCTTCTCGGCGTCCGCGAGACCGAAGACGCGGACAGCGACCGTCTCGCCGCCCTCGATCAGGGCGAGGGCGCACCCCGGGACCTTTTGCCTCTCCATGCCCTGGAGGACCAAATCCTCGGCGGTCGGCAGAAAGGCGGACACGAGATCAGACAAGGGCGCGCTCCACCACTTCGCGCAGACGCGCGGTAATCCCAGGCGTCGCGGCCAGACGTTCGAGTTCCGCCTTCATCAGGCCCCGCCGGGGCTCAAGATGGCGCCGCCACTGGTCGAGTTGGGGCGTGAAATAGCTGGGCCGCCCTCCCCCCATCTGATCCATCATCAGCAGCCGGTCGCCGAGGAAGCGGTAGCCCTTGCCCGAGGGGTCGTGGAAGGTCACGCGGTTCTGCCGGAACAGGCTGCCATAGAAGGCGACGACGCGAGCGGTGTTGCGGATGTCGAAGGCGGGATGGGCTTCCAGCGCCATGATCTCGTCGATCGCGTCCGGCGCGCGAGAAAGCGCGTAGGCCTTGAACCACTTGTCGATGACCAGGGGCTGATCCTTGTAGCGCTGGTAGAAGCTTTCGAACGCCACGCGCCTCGCCGGAGAGTCGACATGGGCGATAAGGCTCAGCGCCTCGAACCGCTCGGTCATCGACGGCCCGTGTTCGATCTGGTCCAGCGCCGCCCGCACCGCCGCGTCGCCGCCTGCGCCAAGCATGAGGTCGAGGCAGGCGCATCTCAGGCTCCTGCGGCCAATGGCCTGAGCCGAACGGTCCTGAGGGTCGAGACCGCCCAGCGCCTCGTGCAAGGCGAACAGTCGCGCGCCGCACCGCTCGGCGAGCCGTTGGCGGAGCCGCGCTCGGGCGCGCATATGGCCATCAAGTGAGATCTCTTCCAGCCCCTCGCTCAGGACCGGCTCGTCGGGAAGGGCGAGCTTCAGCGCCGTGAGCATGGGCGCGCTCTCCGCCTGCTCCAGCAGGCGCGCCACGAGGTCGAGAACGGCCTCGGGGGGCTCGCCCGATCGCCCCGCCAGCTCCTCGCGGCTCATGGCTCGGATGGCGCGGATCATAAGGTCCTGGACGCTGTTCCAGGCCACGAACGGATCGTCGTCGCGGAGGGCTAATACCGCGAGGTCGGCGTCGGCGAGATCGAGATCCAGGCTGACCGGCGCGGTGAACTCGCGCAGGATCGAGGGGATCGGCGCCTCCGCGACGTCCTCGAAAACAAAGCTCCGGGCCTCGGCCTTCAGCTCGAGAAGACGCGGCTCGCAAAGCCTTTTGCCGTCGCGCGCGAATAGCGCCGCCTTCACCGGGATGTGCAGGGGGCCGCCCGGCCCCGGCTTGTCGGGCGCCGTCTGGGAAAGGGTGAGCGTGTAACGCCGGGCCGCGGCGTCATAGGTGCCCCGGGCCGTGAGCGTCGGCCGACCCGCCTGCTTCAGCCACTTGCGGAAAAGGCCAAGGTCCAGCCCGTTGCGCCGCGCGAACAGGTCGAACAGGTCCTCCATGGTCACGGCCTGGCCGTCGAAGGTCGCCAGATACTCGCGGATCGTCGCGGCGAAGGCTTCGGGTCCGACCAGACTGCGCAACATGCGCAGGACCTCGGCGCCTTTTTCGTAGATGGTGTTGGTGTAGAAGTTCTCGATCTCCGAAAAGCTGTCCGGCTGCACCGGATGAGCTGCCGGGCCGTCGTCCTCGGGAAACTGGTTGCGCCGCAGCGCCTTGACCTGCTCGATCCGGAAGGCGCCCGGCTCCAGCACCTCCTCCATGAAAAGCTGGTCGCGCAAGCGCGTCAGCCCCTCCTTGAGGCTGAGCTGGAACCAATCGCGGCAGGTGACGCGGTTGCCCGTCCAGTTGTGGAAATATTCGTGCCCGATGATCCGCTGGATCAGCGAGAACTCTTCGTCCGTGGTGATGGCGGGGTCGGCGATGACGCCCTCGGCGCCGAAGAGGTTCAGACCCTTGTTCTCCTGCGCCCCCGAATAGTCGTCGAGCGCGACGATATTGTAGAGATCCAGATCGTATTCGAGACCGAAGGTTCGCTCCTCCCAGGCCAGAGCGGACTTCAGCGCCTCCAGCGCGAAGCGGCAACGCCCCTCCTCTCCCGGACGGGCGTGGATGGCGATCTTGATCTCGCGGCCAGAGGGCGTCTTCCAGCTATCCCGGGCGATCCCGAACTCGCCCGCCATCACGGCGAAGATATAGCTCGGCTTGGGATAGGGGTCTTTCCAAACGGCGAAGGCGCGTCCGCCCTTGACGCCCTCCTCCACGAGATCGCCGTTCGACAGAAGGACGGGGAAGCGCTCCGCGTCCGCCTCCAGCCTGACCTGATAGCGGGTCATCACGTCCGGGCGGTCCGGGAAATAGGTGATCTGGCGGAAGCCCTCGGCCTCGCATTGGGTGGCCAGGACGCCGGCGTGCCAGAAAAGGCCCTTCTTGCCCGGGTTCTGGTCGGGACGGATCAGCACCTCCAGCTCCAGGGTGAAGGCGTCGGGCGCGGCGTGCAGAACGAAACGGTCCGGCGTCGCCTCGAAGCGGGAAGGATCCAGCGGAACGCCGTCCAGCCACGCCGAGACGAATTCCAGGTCCTGACCGTCGAGCGTCAGGGGCTTGCCGCCCCCGGCCTCGCGCCGCTCTATCCGAAGGACCGAACGCACCCGGGTCTCTTTCGGATCGAGCGCGATGTCCAGCGTCAGGTCGGGAACATGGAACGGATAGGGATGGTAGTCGGCGAGGCGGACGACGGCGGAAGCGTTCACGCGGCCTCCTCCACGCGCTCGGCCCGAAGCAGTTCCGTCTCGCCCTCGGCATAGGCGATCAGGCGCTGGGCCCGCCCATCGGGGCCATATTCGATGCGGCTTTCACCCGGCGTCTGCTGCGAGAAGAAGCGGCCGTTCTCGTCCATATAGATCGGGCGAGGCGGCAGGATCAGGCCGACGATATGGCTGTGCAGCTGGCCATTCTCGCTCCAAATGTCGATATGGGGCGCGTCGATGCCCGCCGTGATGCGGAAGCGGCCGACATAGCGCGCCTGCTCCTCGGCGCTCAGCGTCCGGATTTCGCGGGGCGGCCGCAGATAACCGTCCCAATCGAAGGCTCGCGCCAGGCCGTTCAGCGCCTCGTAATAGAGGATCAGGCCGCTCAGGCTATTGGTCAGGACCACGCCGCCCCAGCCTTTTTCCAAGCCGCAGACGGTGTTGCACTGATAGCCCTCGTTCGAACCGCCATGCCCGAAGCGCGCTGACGCGCCCTCGCCGAACACCTCCCAACCGAGGCCGAACTGGCCGCCGCCCTGGCGCGTCATCATTTCTCGCGCGATGGAGCGCGAGAGAAGCGGGTTGGGCTCTCCGAGCCAGGCCTTGCGGCACGCGATCATGAAGCGCGCGTAGTCGGGCGCCGTGGTGTAGACCCCGCCCGCCGCCAGCTGCGGCGTGAACGTGTAGCGCCCGGCGACCGGTGAGCCGTCCGGATGATGGCCGACGGCGGCGAAGGGCCGAAGCCGCTCCGGCAGCGGCTGTTCAAAGGTGGTGCGCGTCATGCCCAGCGGCGAGAACAGACGCTCTTGCGCCAGCGCCGCGAAGGGCTTGCCGGTCAGGTCCTCGAGGAGCAGCTGGACGATGGATGTTCCGCCTCCCGAATAGCGCACGGAGATCCCTGGCAGCTTGTCGACCACCACCGCGGGGGTTGGCGAAGGCGGCGTTCCATTCAGAACGTCGAGCAGGCTCGGCGCGGGCTTTTCATGCGGATAGGCGCCAAAGCCGTGAACGGTCGTGCCGGCCCGATGGCTGAGCAGGTGCCGCAGCGTCACGGGAACCTGACGGGTCAGGTCGTTTTCCGGCAGACGCCAGGACTTCAGATAGGTGTTGATCGGCGCGTCCAGCGACACCTCGCCTTGGTCGACGAGCTGAAGGGCCAGCACGGCCGCCAGAGGCTTGCTGATCGAAGCCCCCGCGAAAACGGTGTCGGCCTCGACCGCCTCTCCGCCTGGCGTCTTGACGCCGAAGCCCGCCGCGTCGGCGACCTCGCCGTCCTCGATGACACAGACCGAAAAGCCCGGACAGTTGTAGTGAGCCAACCGCTCGGCCGCGGACCAGGTCTCGTCGACGCCAGCGACGGGATTGACCGGCAAGAGCGCCTCGGAGAAGCGGCGCATTCTATCGCTAAGCGGCATATCGCGAGCCCGAACATATTAACAGTGATCATATCAAGCCTTGCTTTCGCGACCCTGTCAATGTAATCACCGCTCATATAAAAAGGGAGAGACGTCGTGACCGTTGGCCTGGAACCGTCCGCCTTGCACCCCTTCATGGGGCAGGACCTTCCGCATCTGCTGGAAAACCAGGCCGCGAGGCGGGGCGATCACCCCTTTCTGATCTACCATCCCTTCGCGGGCGATCCGCAAACCTGGTCCTACGCGGCCTTTCATGAGGCCGTGACGCGACTCGCCGGGGGACTGGCTGCTCGGGGCGTCGGCCTCAGCCAGCCCGTGCTCATCCACATGGACAACTGCATCGAGTTCCTGATGGCCTGGCACGCCTGCTCGCGCCTCGGCGCCGTGGCGGTCACGACCAACACCCGGTCCTCGGTGGACGAACTGGCCTATTTCATCAGCCATTCGGGCGCGCGCATCGCCCTGACCGAACCCTGCCACGCCGCGAACGTCATCAAGGCTGGACCGGACCTCGCGGAGGTCGCCTGCACCGCCACCGACGGCGGCGAGACGCCCGACACGCCTCGCCCCGCGGGATTGACGCCCTTTGAGGACCTCGCGGCCGGCGATCCCGCCCTGGCGCCGCTGCGCGCCCCCGAACCCTTCGCCTTCAACAGCGTCCAGTACACGTCGGGATCGACCTCACGACCCAAGGGCGTCGTCTGGACCCACGCCAACGCGCTGTGGGGCGGACGGATGGGCGCCTTCGCCTGTCAGGTCGGACCGGAGGATATCGGCCACGCCTGCCTGCCGCTCTATCACACGAACGCGCTGTCCTATTCGCACCTCAGCACGCTGTGGGCGGGCGCTACGCTCGTCTTCCAGCGCCGCTTTTCGGCGAGCCGGTTCTGGGATTGCGTCACCCAGCACGGATGCACCTGGGGCATCCAGATCCCGTTCACGCTGAAGGCCCTGATGGCGAAGCCGGTTCCGGCGAACAGCTTCCGGCTTTGGGGCCTGGGCGGGGTCGATCCGCCGACCGTGCTCGCCCATTTCGGCATCCCGTGCCTCGGCTGGTTCGGCATGACCGAGACTGTCTCCCTGCCGCTGGTCTCGACGACCAATCTCGAAAGCCGGATCGGATCGATGGGAACCCCGACGCCGGGCTACGAGATCGAGGTTCGCGACGAGGCCGGCGCGCCGGTCGGCTTCGGCGAAACCGGCCATCTCTGGATACGCGGCGTGCGCGGCCTTTCCCTGTTCCAGGAATATCTGAACGATCCGACGGCCACCGCCGCCGCCTTCGACGAACGCGGCTGGTTCAAGACCGGAGATCGGGTCAGCCTGCACCGCACGGGCGTGACCTTCGAGGGGCGCGACCGCGACATGCTGCGGGTTGGAGCCGAGAACGTCGCCGAGTCGGAGATCGAGCGCGTGCTCCTGGCCACCGGACTGGTCGCCGAGGTCGCCGTGGTCGGCAAGCCGCACCCCATGCTGGACGAGACCCCGATGGCCTTCGTCATCGCCGCGCCGGGCTCGGCCGATCCTCGCCCGGCCCTGTTCGCGGCTTGCGCCGACAAGCTGGCCAGCTTCAAGCGACCCGAGACAATCGTGCTGGTCGAGGATCTGCCTCGCGTCACCCTGGGCAAGATCGACAAGAAGATTCTGCGCCAGAGAGCGGCCGAGCTCGCGCGCGAAGAGCGGTCCGAAAAGGCGGCCGAGCGCTGAGCCCCGCTCAGCGCTCCTCTACCCCCTCGACGATGCAGAGCTCGATCTCCGCCGCGCCCAGTCGGTGGGCTCGCGCGGCCTGATAGGTCTCCGAACGCCAGTAGTTCCGGGCCGCTTCGAAGCTGTCGAATTCGAGAATGACATTGCGAGGACGGGCCTCGCCCTCCATCGCGTCGAAGCGCCCGCCGCGCGCCAGGATTTTCGCGCCGTGCTCTCGCATCGCCTCTCGCGCCCCGTCGGCGTAACGCTGGTAGGCCTCCGGATCGGTGACGGTGACCCGCGCGATGACATAGCCCTTGGGGCCCTTGGAATTGTTCGACATGACGCCTCCTCCTCGATCGCCCCTTAGCCCGCCCTGGCCGAGAGCCAGGCCTCCAGACCGCGAACCCCTTCCTGGAGCCGGGCGTCGCTGACGGCGAAACACCAGCGCAACCAGCCCTCGCCCTCGGGACCGAAGGCCGCTCCAGGCGCAAGGCCGATGCGCGCCTCTTCCATCAGCCGCCGCGCCAGGGAGACCGAGTCGTCCTCGCCCTCGATGCGGAAGAAGGCGTACATGCCGCCTTCGGGGGGCGGCGCGACGACGCCCTTCAGCGCGCCCAGCCGTCCGGTCAGAAAGTCTCGCTTGGCCCGCAGCCCGTCCCGCAGCCCGGCGACAAAGGACTCCCCGTCGCGCAGGGCGACGATGCCGGCGGCCTGGACGAAGACCGGCGAGCACGAGGTGTTGAATTCGATCAGCTTGCCCAGGTCCTCTTCCAGCTCGGGCGGCGCGACCAGCCAGCCCAGCCGCCAGCCGGTCATCAGCCAGGCCTTGGAAAAGCTGTTGGCGCTGATCACCCGGTCCTCCCGCTCGGCGATCCGGAGGAAGGAGGGCGCGGTCGACGGCCCCGGGCGATAGGTCAGGCGCTCATAGACATCGTCGCACAGGATCCAAACGCCCAGCTTCCGGCAGTGCTCCAGGATGGCCTTCTGGTCATCGGCCTCGATGGTCCAGCCCGTGGGGTTGCCCGGCGAATTGAGAACAAGCAGGCGGGTCTTGGACGTGACGCTGGCGAGCAGGCGGTCCAGGTCGAGCTTCCAGCCTTCCGCCGAGGGGCTGAGCGCGAAGCGCGTGACGCGGGCGTTCAATATGGCCGGGATCTGGGTCACGTTCGGCCAGACGGGCGTTATGACCACCACCTCGTCCCCGGGGGAAACAAGCGCCTGCGTGGCGATCATCAGGGCCGAGACGCCCGAGCTCGTCACGGATATCTGGGCGGGCGAAAAGCCCTTCCCATGAAGGCCGCCCAGATAGTCGGCGAGGGCCTCGCGCAGCGGCGCGACGCCATTGTTGTGGCTGTAGAAGACCGCGTCGGCGTTCAACGCCTCGATCGCGGCGGCCTTGATGAAGTCCGGCGTCGGCGCATCGCTTTCACCGAACCAGAACTTGACCAGATCGGTCTTTCCAAAGCCGGCGTTGGCGATTTCCCGGATCTTCGACGTCGGTAGCGCACGGACGGCCGGGCGCGCTTCCAGCCTGGCCGGCGCGCCTTCCAGGAGCGTGGAACCATGGGGATTCATTTCGCCGGCCTCTCTTGCAATCTCGCGAGCCACATGTAATCACTGTCTATATTCAGGGCGCAAGAAAATTCCAAAGAAAAGGAATTTTCGGCGTATTTTCAGGTGCTTGCCATGGTCTCTATAGGAGCGGACATCACCGACAACTGGGCCCGACTCCAGGTTTCGGCCTCGGACGGCGTGGTTGAGGTCGCCCTGGCGAGACCCGAGGCGCGCAACGCCCTCGATCCCACCATGATGGTGGAGCTGACCGAGCTGGCGCGTCGGCTCCGTCGCCATCCAGCCTCGCGCGCGGTGATCCTGCGCGGCGAGGCGACCTTCTTCTCGGCCGGGGTCGATCTGGGCGCCGCGCGCGGCCGCAACGGCTCTGCCAGCACCCTGCTCGACCTCCGCTGCCAGGTCGCCGCCGGACCGGACCTTTGCCGCGCCTGGGAGGAGATCGAGGCCCCCACCGTGGTCGCCATCGAAGGCTTCTGCATCGGCGGCGCCGCGGCGCTCGCCGTGGCCTGCGATTTCCGGATCATGGGGCACGGCGCCCACATGAGACTGCCCGAAATCCCGCTCGGCATGAACATGAGCTGGCAGACCCTGCCCCGACTGGCCGCCCTCGTCGGTCCGTCCCGCGCCAAGCGGATGGCCCTGTTCGGCGACAAGCTGGACACCGAGACCTGCCTGGCCTGGGGGCTTTGCGACGAGGCCGCGCCCAGCGGCGGCGCGCTGGAAGCGGCCCGCCGCTGGGCGGCGCGCCTGGCCGCGCTGCCGCCGCTCCCCGTCCGGATGACCAAGGAAGCGGTCAACGCCGCCGCCCTGGCCAACGCCCAAGCGGTCAGCGTCATGGACCGAGACCAGTATCTGCTCGCCGCCCGCTCGAAGGATTTGAGCGAAGGCGTCGCCGCCTTTTTCGAGAAACGCCCGCCGAAATTCACCGGCGACTGAACCCACGCGACAAGGAAGAAGCTCATGAAGCGCGCCGCCATCGTCTCGACGGCTCGAACCCCCATCGGCAAGGCCTATCGCGGCGCCTTCAACGACCTTGAGGCCCCGACGCTGGCCGGGCACGCGATCTCCGCCGCCGTCGAGCGCGCCGGGCTTGAGGGCGCCGAGATCGAGGACTGCCTGCTGGGCTGCAGCATCCAGCAAGGCACCCAAACCTTCAACATTGGTCGGCTCGGCGCGCTGGCGGCCGGCCTGCCGGTCTCCGTGGCGGGCATGAGCATCGATCGCCAGTGCTCCTCCGGCCTGATGGCGATCGCCACGGCCTGCAAGCAGGTCGCGATCGACGGCATGAGCTGCGTCGTGGCCGGCGGCGTCGAGTCGATCAGCCTGGCCCAGACCAAGGCGATGAACATCTCCCGCGTCCCCGATCCGCGCCTGATCCGTCTGGCGCCGGCCATTCACATGCCCATGCTGGACACGGCGGAAATCGTCGCGGCGCGCTATGGCGTTTCGCGCGAGGCCCAGGACCTCTACGCGCTCTCGAGCCAGCAGCGGACGGCGGCGGCCATGGCGGCGGGCGTCTTCGACGACGAAATCATCCCCGTTACTTGCGAAATGGTCGTGACGGACAAGGCGACCGGCGAGACCGCCAAGCGCGCCATCACGGTGACCAAGGACGAGGGCGCGCGGGCCGACACGACGCTGGCGGGCCTGTCCGCTCTGGCCCCGGTGCGAGACGGCGGCAGGATCACGGCGGGCAACGCCAGCCAGCTGTCCGACGGCTCGGCGGCGGTGGTGGTGATGGAGGCCGAGATGGCCGAAAAGCGCGGCCTCGCGCCGCTCGGCTGGTGTCTTGGCGTCGCGGTCGCGGGCTGCGAACCGGACGAGATGGGCATCGGCCCGGTATTCGTCATTCCGAAGCTGCTCGCCCGTCATGGCCTGACGATGGACGATATCGGGGTGTGGGAGCTGAACGAAGCCTTCGCGTGCCAAGTGCTCTATTGCCGCGACCGTCTGGGCATTCCGGACGAACGGCTGAACATCAATGGCGGCGCCATCTCGATCGGCCACCCCTATGGCATGAGCGGCGCGCGCATGGTCGGCCACGCCCTGCGCGAGGCCCGTCGTCGCGGTGAGAAATACGCCATCGTCACCATGTGCGTCGGCGGCGGCCAGGGCGCCGCCGGCCTGTTCGAGGTCGCCTGATCATGGAGCTTCTGTTCGCTTATCAGGAGTGGCCCTACGCCGAAACGTTCCGCATCTCGCGCAGCGCCAAGACCAACTCCGAGCTGTTGACCGTCTGGGTGCGGGCGGGCGGTCACGTCGGCAGAGGCGAATGCGCGCCCCTGCCCCAGTATGGCCAGACGGCGCAGGACGTGGCCGACGCGCTGGAGGCGGCGCGAGAGTGGTTCCATGAGGGCGCGACGCGCGAGGCGGTCGCCCGCCGGGTCGCCAATACCTCGGCCAGGAATGCGCTCGACTGCGCGCTCTGGGATCTCGAATGCAAGACCTCGGGCAAGGATATTTGGACCCTGACCGGCGTCGAAAGAGCCGACTCCATCGAGGTCGACCTGACCATCGGCATCAATCCAACCGCCAAGATGCGGGCCGACGCGGTCTCCGCCGTTAAACGCGGCTATCGCATCATCAAGATCAAGGCCAACAGCGAGGACGTTCTGGAGCGCGTGGAGGCCATCGCGGCGGCCTGTCCAGGCGTTCGCTTCATCGTCGACGCCAACGAGGCCTGGACGATCGAGACGCTGAATAGCCTGTCGCCCGAATTGGCGCGCCTCGGGGTCGAGCTGATCGAGCAACCCCTGCATCACAAACGAGACGAGGCTCTGGTCGACTATCGCGGCGCCATTCCGCTTTGCGCCGATGAGAGCTGTTCGGGCGAGGACGACCTGCCCCGCCTTTCTAAGCTCTATCAGGCCATCAACATCAAGCTCGACAAGGTCGGCGGTCTGACCCCCGGCCTCTCGCTCAACCGCGCCGCGCACGCCCTTGGACTCAAGGTCATGCTGGGTTGCAGCGGCCCGACCTCGTTGGGCGCCGCGCCCGCCTATGTGCTGGGGACCCGCTGCGATTTCGTCGATCTGGACGGTCCGGCGCTGCTTCTCGACGATCGCGCCGCGGCGATGCGCTACGAGCAGGGCCGGCTGCTCCGCTTCGGTTCTGATCTCTGGGGCTGACGTCGGATCTCGACGAAACGACCATGCGGCCGAAGATCAAGATCATCTCGCTGGGCGGCACCATCTCGATGCGTTCCGACGGCGCGGGGCTCAACCCGGCCTTGGGCGCCGAAGCGCTGACGGCCGATCTGGCGCGTCGGACGCCGCGGGCGCAGCTGATCCGCCAGGACCTCGGCCGCGCCGCCAGCGCCAACCTGGACTTCCCCCTGGTCGAGCGCCTGGCGGGCCTCATCGCCGAATTCGCCGCCGAGGGCGGCCACGGAGTCATCGTCACCCAGGGCACCGATACGCTGGAAGAGACCGCGTTCCTGACCGAGCTCCTGGGGACGCCTTCCCTGCCGGTGGCTTTCACCGGCGCGATGCGCGGCGCCTCGGCCGACAGCCCCGACGGTCCGGCCAATCTCGCCGACGCCCTGACCTTCTTGACGTCTCCGAGCGCCGGGGCCGAGGTCGTCGTGGTCATGAATAGCCAGGTTCACGCCGCGCGACACGTCCAGAAAACCGACACCACCGCGCTCGAGGCCTTTTCGAGCCGAGACCACGCCCCGCGCGGCCGACTGCATGAAGGCCGATTTATCGCCCTTCGCCCCGCCTTCCCGCCCCTGCCCAGCGTCGCCCCCGCGCGCGGGCGAGCTTCGCCGCGCGTCTGGATCGCGACGATCGGCCTGGACATGGACGAGACGCTGTTCACGCTGGGCGAGGACGCGGGCATAGACGGCTGGGTCATCGCCGCGCTGGGCGCCGGCCACGTCCCGGAAAAGCTCGCCCCCGTGCTGGGCCGCCTCGCCAGCAGGGCTCCCGTCGTGCTGTGCAGTCGGACGGGCGGAATTCTATGCGAACGCACCTATGGCTATGCGGGCGCCGAGATCGACCTGCTGTCGCGCGGCCTGCTGTCCGGCGGATCGCTAAGCCCCGCCAAGGCGCGCGTGGCGCTTCTGGCCCTGCTGAGAGACGGCCGAGGCGATGTCGCTCGTCGTTTCGTCCAACTCGCCGTCGCGGTCCGCGACGACACCTTACCCAACGCCCCTTACTCTCCGCCGGAGACCGCATCGTCATGACCCAAGCCCCCGCCAACGATCTCTCCGCCTACTGGATGCCCTTCACGCCCAACAAGGCGTTCAAGGCGGCCCCCAGACTGTTCGTCGCGGCCGAGGGGCAGTTCTATTTCACCGCCGATGGCCGCAAGGTCCGGGACGGCTTTTCGGGACTGTGGTGCTCGGGTCTCGGCCACTGCCACCCGCGCATCGCCGAGGCCATCGCCGCGCAGGCGCAACGGCTCGACTACTCGCCGGCCTTCAACTTCGCCACGCCCGACGCCTTCCGCCTCGCCACGGAGATCGCCGACCAGTTCCCTGGCGCGCTGAACCACGTCTTCTTCACCAATTCGGGCTCGGAGGCGGTCGACACGGCGCTGAAGATGGCTCTGGCCTATCACCGCGCGCGGGGCGAGGGCTCGCGGACCCGCCTGATCGGCCGGATCAACGGCTATCACGGCGTCGGCTTCGGCGGCGTCTCGGTCGGCGGCATGCCCAACAATCGCAAGGCCTTCGGCCCGCTGCTGCCCGGCGTCGACCACCTGCCCTTCCCCTATGACGCC
This sequence comes from Caulobacter sp. SSI4214, assembly GCF_012184455.1. Classification (NCBI taxonomy): domain Bacteria; kingdom Pseudomonadati; phylum Pseudomonadota; class Alphaproteobacteria; order Caulobacterales; family Caulobacteraceae; genus Caulobacter; species Caulobacter sp. SSI4214. Next base: position 75,501 of record NZ_SZWJ01000001.1, read on the forward strand.
AAGGTCTCGGGCTTCACCCGGGGGCAGCCCGATCGCGACCCCATGGCCTATCTGGCCGAACTGGAAGCGCTGATCACCCTGCACGACGCCTCGACGATCGCCGCGGTCATCGTCGAGCCGATGATCGGCTCGGCGGGCGTCTTCATTCCGCCGGCGGGCTATCTCGCGCGCCTGCGGGAGATCACCGCAAAGCATGGCGTGCTGCTGATCTTCGACGAAGTGATCACCGGCTTTGGCCGACTGGGCTCGCCCAATGGCGCGACCTTCTTCGGCGTGGAGCCCGACCTCTGCACCATGGCCAAGGGCGTCAACAACGCCGCCGCGCCGATGGGGGCGGTCATCGCGTCAAGCCAAATCCACGACACGATGATGGAAGCGACCGCCTTCGGGATCGAGTTCTTCCACGGCTACACCTATTCGGCGCACCCGCTCGCCGTGGCGGCGGGCCTGGCGACGCAGGCCGTGCTGCGGGAAGAAGGCGTCTACGCGCGGGCTGCCGCGCTCGCGCCCCTGTTCGAGGACCTGATGCACGGCCTCCGCGACAAGCCTCATGTCGTCGACATCCGAAATCTCGGTCTCGCCGGCGGCCTGACCCTGGCGCCCGATCCGGAAGGCCCGGGTCGACGCGGACAAGCGCTTTTCCTCGCGGCCTACGAGGAAGGCCTCTCCATCCGCGCCAACGGCGACACCATCGCCATCGCGCCCATCCTGACCAGCCGCCCCGAGGACCTCGAGGACATCTTCGCGAGGCTGGGACGCGCTTTCGCCCGGCTCGGATAGCGGGCGCGCGAGCGGCTAGAGCGTGAGGCTGAAAGTGGGAACCGGTTTCAGCTTATCTCACGCTCTAAACATCTGATTTAGAGGTCTTTTGACGCCTGAAATCGATTCCGATTTCAGGCGTCAAAAGGCCCTAAAGGCGCGGAATCTCACCAGGTAAAGGTGCCGGCCGATCGGGCGGGCAGTATCGCCTTAAAACGGCGAGCGCCATCCGAGATCGCGAAGCTGGCAGGCGCCTTGCCGGTGTTCAGCACCAGCAATACCCGCCCGCCATCGCGGTTCTCGAAGGCCACCGTGCGCAGCTCACCGACCTTGGCCGGCGAGCCGATCCGCGTCGCGCCCGGCTTCACGAACCGGCTGGCGTGGCCAAAGGCGTAGTATTCCTGCGTCCGGGTCACGGCGCCGGTCTGGCTGTTGATCGTCACGACGGGCCGGCAGTCGCCGCAGCCCCCGTTGTGCGGTCCGAACCTTTCATCAAGGGCCAGGTTCCACATCAGGACGCCCCGAGAGCCGCCGCGCGTCGAGCCGATGATCAGGTTCTCCATCATCCACGAAAAGCTGTCGTCGAACTTCGGCGCGAACTCGCCGCCGGAGCATTCCGTCAGGAAGACCTCCTTTTCCGGATGAGCGGCCCGCACCGGCTCCTGAGCCGAGACGTCCCCCTTATAGCAGTGCCAGGCCACGCCGGCGAGGAAGGCGTTGGCCTTGGGATCGGCCAGAACGGTCATGGGCTGCTCGGGCTTGTCCCAATTATGGTCCCAGTCGAGGACCTTGGTCGCGATGCCCTCGCGCTGGAACACCGGCGCCAGGTTCTCGCCGAAGAAGCGCGCGCGGCCCTCGGGCTTCCAGCGCATTCCAGGATAGTTGTCGGGCTCGAAGTCCGGCTCGTTCTGGATGCTGAGATAATCGACCGGCACGCCGACCTTGGCCGCGCCCTTAATGTAGCGGCCGAAGAAGTCGGCATAGACCGGATAGGCTTCCGGCTTCAGTTCGCCTTTCACCAGCGATCCGGTCGTTTTCATCCAGGCCGGGGCGCTCCAGGGCGAGTGCATCACCTTGAGATCCGGATTGATCTTCAGCGCCGCGCGGACGGTCGGGAAGACGAACTGCTCCGGTCGCGCTAGCGAAAAATGCTCCAGCTTCGGATCGGGCGCGCCGTTTGGCGTTTCGTCGAGGCTGTAATGGTCCAGCGAGAAGTCCGAGGCGCCGATCGTGACGCGGGTGAAGCTGAAGCCGAGGCCGCCGTTGGCGCGCCCGAACAGCTCGCGCAGCAGGGCGTCGCGCTGCGCGGGGCTCATCCGGTTCTGGATCAGCCAGGCCGAGGCGTCGGTGATCGCCGCGCCGAAGCCGACGATCGTCTGATGGCGCTCGTTGGGGTCGACCGCGATCAGCGGCAGACCTTCGACGGCCTTCGCCGAGGCTGGACCAGACGGCGCTTGCGCGGCCATCAACTGGCTCTTGTCGCCGGTCGTCACCCAGGCGCGCAGCTTGGGCGCGGCCGCCGCTGGAAAGGCGATCGTCAGAGCGGCGACGGCGGTGCAAAGCTTGCGCATCAGGGCTTCCTCGACCAGGCCTTCAGGTTGGCCTTGCCCGTCAGGACGGGCTCGCCGGCATTTCGGCCGACATAGAGCGGATAGCTCCCGGCCGCGATCGACCAGCCGGGTTTGGCGACATCGTAGTCGGCCAGGATTCGAGGCTCGACCGTCAGCGTGACGCGCTGCGTCTGGCCCGGAGCGAGGTCGACCTTCTGGAAGCCCGCCAGGCGGACCATCGGCTTGCGCTTGCCGGCGGTGACATAGAGCTGGGGCGTGTCGGCGCCGGCGATCTTGCCGGTGTTGGTGACGTCGAAGCTGACCTTGAGGCCGGCCGCGTCCTCGACCTTGAGGTTCTTGTAGGCGAAGGACGTATAAGAAAGGCCATAGCCGAACGGATAGAGCGGCTTGAGCTTCTGCTGGGCGTACCAGCGGTAGCCGACGGCGGCGCCTTCCACGTACTTAACCGGGAAGCCCTTGATGCCTGGAACGGTCTGGCCGGCGCGGCGGGCGTCGTCGATAGCGGCCTGTTCGGCGAAGCCCGGAGCGCTGGCGCGGGGCGCTTGGTCGGCGGTCTTCGGGAAGGTCATGGCTAGGCGGCCCGACGGATTGACCTCGCCGAACAGCAGGCGGGCGATGGCCTGACCGCCGCGCTGACCGGGATACCAGGCCTGCAGCACCGCGCCGACGCGATCGAGCCACGGCATCAGCACCGGGCCGCCGGTCTCCAGCACCACGACGGCGTTCTTGTTGGCGGCGGCGACCGCGTCGATCAGAGCGTCTTGATTGTCCGGCAGCGCGATCGAGGGCGCGTCCTGAGCTTCGGTCTGCCAGTGCCAAGCGAAGACGATGGCGACATCGGCGTCCCTGGCCGCCGCGGCGGCGGCCGCAGGATCCTTGCCGTCGACATACACGACCTGCGCGCCCGGCGCGGCGGCCTTGATCGCTTCCAAGGGCGAGGAAGCGTGCCAGGTGACGCGGACGAAGGAGGCGGCCTCGCCGCCGTTCAGCGGGATCTCGACCGGCGCGCCGCCGACCGAGCGGACCTGGGACGAACCGCCACCCGACAGCACGCCAACATCGGCATGGGCGCCGATCAGCACGATCTTCCTGGCCGTCTTGGCCAGAGGCAGCAGGTTGCGGTCGTTCTTCAGCAGCACCGCGCCGCGCTCGGCCACGCTTTGCGCGACCTTGGCGTGGGCGTCATAATCGATCGGCTGGGCGGTGGTCGGCGTCGGATGGTCCATCAAGCCGGACGTGATGACGCCGTGCAAAATGCGCCGCACCATGTCGTCGACGCGGGCCTGGCTGACCTCGCCCTTGGCGACGGCGGCCTTCAGGTCGTCGCCGAAGAAGATCTGGGTGTCGAGCTCCTGCCCCGACTGCTGGTCGAGGCCCGCCAGCGCGGCCTTGACGGTGCTGTGCACCGCGCCCCAGTCGGACATCACGAAGCCCGGATAGTTCCAGTCGCGCTTGAGCACCTTGTTCAGCAGGACGTCGTTCTGGCAGGCCCAGTCGCCATTGACCTTGTTGTAGGCGCACATGACCGAGGCGGGGTTGCTCTTCTCGATGGCGATCTGGAAGGCGAGCAGATCGCTCTCCCGCAGGTCGGCCTCACCGATCTGGGCATCCATCACGTGCCGGCCGGTCTCCTGTGCGTTCAAGGCGAAGTGCTTGATCGTCGAAACGATGTGGTTGGATTGCACGCCCTTGATCTGTTCGCCCGCCATCTCGCCGGCCAGAAGCGGGTCCTCGCCAAGATACTCGAAGTTGCGACCGGCCCACGGGTCGCGGGTCAGGTTGACACCGCCGGCCAGCAGGACGTTGAAGGTCTTGGCGCGCGCCTCGGCGCCGATCATCGCTCCACCCGCATAGGCCAGTTTCGGCTCGAAGGTCGAAGCCAGCGCCAGGCCCGAAGGCAGGGCGGTGGCCACGTCGCCCTTGCGCTGCTCGACCTGATTGGCGACGCCGAGGCTGGCGTCGCTTTCGCGCAGGGTCGGGATCTTCAGGCGCGGGACGCCGGGGACATAGCCGGCCGAGGGGATCATGTCGGCGGGCGCGGGCTTGGTGTTGGGCGGAAAGAGGCCGTGCAGATACTGGATCTTCTCATCCATCGTCATCTGCTTGACCAGCGCATCGGCGCGAGCCCACGCCGGGTCGTTGGCGCGCGGCGCCAGCGGAGCGCTTTCCTTGGTCGGCATGACCTCGGCGAGCGCGCCCGCGACCGGCGCGAGGGAAAGCAACGCCACGGCGGCGGTGGTCCGGCACAGGATCCGCAGGGCGGATGAAGGCTGGGCGTTCGTCATGGCGGTACTCCGTGCCATCGTCAGGGTGTGGGAACTAAGGTCGAGGCGACCGGGGCCGGCGCCGCGCAAGCGCGGGACACGAACTCGGCGTGGCTGGGCATGACGGCGAGACACCGGCCGATGACCGTCTCGATGTTGCCAAGGTGGCGGGCGATCTCTTCGTCCGAATGGACTCGGACCAGCGGATCGTAACCGCGCGGGATCACGCCCTGCCCCAGGAACACCTGGATCCAGCTCTCCTCGGTGAAGAGCTCGTCGTCCTCGCGGAAAACTCGGCCATTTGCGCGGAAGAGGTCCATCTTCCGCTGCAGCGTCGCGGGGATCTCCATGTCGCGGCAGTGGCGCCAGAAGGCCGTGTCGTCGCGCTCGGTGGCCTTATAATGCAGGATGATGAAGTCGCGGACGCGCTCGTATTCGAAGTCGGTCTGGCGATTGAACTCATCGATCGTCGCCTGGTCGAAGCCCGCATCCGGCAACAGACGGACCAGGCGGATCACCGACGACTGGATCAGGTGCAGGCTGGTCGACTCCAGAGGCTCCATGAAGCCGGCGGCCAAACCGACGGCCACGCAGTTCTTGTTCCAGATCTTCTTGCGCTTGCCGGTCGTGAAGCGGATCCGCAGCGGATCGGCCCGCTGGGCGCCGTCCAGGTTCGACAGCAGGACGCGCTCGGCCTCGTCGTCATCGATGAAACGGCTGCAATAGACATGACCGTTGCCGGTGCGGTGCTGCAGCGGGATGCGCCATTGCCAGCCGGCGTCGTGCGCGGTCGAGCGGGTATAGGGCGTGAAGTGCTCCGAGCGCTCGGACGGCACGGCGATGGCCCGATCGCAGGGGAGCCAGTGCGTCCAGTCCTCGTAACCGGTCTTGAGCGCCTGTTCGATGATCAGGCCCCGGAACCCGGAGCAGTCGATGAAGAGGTCGGCGACGATCGTCTCGCCGTCGTCCAGCCTGACCGACTGGACGAAGCCGTCGGCGGGACGTAGCGTCACCTCGACGATCTTGCCCTCGCGCCGCTTGACCCCGCGCGCCTGGGCGTAGGTCGACAGGTGCTTGGCGTAGAGGCCGGCGTCGAAATGGAAGGCGTGGGCGATATGGCCGATCGGCGACTCGCTCATGTCGGCCCTCGCGCGCATGAACTTGTCGCTCAGCGCCATGGCGTTGTTGATCGCCAGGTTATCGAAGGGCGGCGCGCGGCCCAGCTCCCGCATCCGGAGCCAGTACTGGTGGGCGCGCAGCCAACCCAAGTCCTGGCCGATCACGCCAAAGCCGTGCAGGTAGCTCTCGCCCTTGCGCCACCAGTCGCGGAACTGGATGCCCAACTTGAAGGACCCCTGCGTCTTGCGCAGGAAATCGTCCTCCTCGAGCCCGAGCAGCTCGTTGAACTTCTTGATGGCGGGAATGGTCGCTTCGCCGACCCCGATCGTGCCGATCTGGTCGGACTCGACGAGGACGATGTCGTAGAGGCCCTGGAAAAGACGCGAGCACAGCGCCGCGGTCATCCAGCCAGCCGACCCGCCGCCGGCGATCAATATTGTCTTGAGCGGCTGCACGCCCGCCTCCCGTCTTGGTCAAAGGTCGGGGCCGCTGATAAGCGCGGCCCCGCCTCCGATGGTTCTCGCTGTCGAGCACGGCGCCAAGGGGGGGACGACGAGCGCTCGACCTAACGCCTAGAACCGATAGTTCACGCCGAACAGGATCTGGCGGCCGTACTTCTCGTAGGTCTCCGGCAGCGAGCCGCCGTTGCTGGTCTTGGTCCCGCCATCGTCGAGACCCAGGCGAGTGCGGTACGGCGAGTCCGTCAGGTTGTTGACCTGCAGCAGAAGGCCGAGGTTCTCCAGCGGCCCGTCCTGGAAGGTGTAGCCGATCTGGGCGTCGACCTGTTTGTCGGCCAGGATCTCGGTGAAGCCGCGCGTCGCGAACAGTTGCACCACCTCGCCCTTGAAGGCCGAGCGGTAGCGTTGGCTGATCCGGGCCTGGAAGCCGCCGCGCTCGTAGTAGCCGGTGAGGTTGTAGACCGTGCCCGACAGGCCGGGGATGCGGACTTTCTGCTTGGGATCGGTGCTGGTCGTCGGGTTCAGGTTCGACTTGGTCAGCGAGAGGCTGCCCTGGACGCCAAAGCCCTTCACCACGTCGGCGAACTGGCCGAAGTCGAGGGCGCCGCTGAACTCCAGGCCCTTGACCACGCCGCCGTTGCCGTTGGCCGGCAGGGTGATCTGGCCGATGTTGTTGATCGTCGTGCCAGCCGGGATGTTCGCGCCGGGCGGCAGCGGAATGCCGGTGAAGTCGAACGTGCCCGACTGCTGATAGATGTAGGTGTCGAGCTTCTTGTAGAAGCCAGCCACCGACAAGTAGGTCGCCGGGCTCACGTACCACTCGTAGGCAAGGTCGGCGGCCTTGGCCATCCACGGCTTCAGGTGCGGGTTGCCGCCCGAGGCCGACCACGGATTGACCGTCGTGCCGGGGCCGCAGGGCTGGCTGGAACACACCAGGCTGTTGAAGCCTGGCGTCACGTTGGCGCGCATGTCGTCCATGCGCGGACGCGCCATGGTCTTGGACAGGGCGAAGCGGATGCGATGGCCGCCGCCCAGGTCGTAGATCAGGTTCATGCTAGGCAGGACATCGGTATAGTCCTCCTTGGCGTTGATCTTGGTCGGGACGATCGGCTGCCCCGGGGCCAGACCGTTGATCACAACCCCGCTGGACTGCTGCTTCTGCTTGACCACCTGCACGCCGACATTGCCGCGCAGGGCGCCGGTCTGGAAATTGGCCTTGCCGAAGAAGGTGGTCACCTCTTCGGTGATGTCCCAGTTCTTGTCGTAGTAGTTGGCGTCGAGAATGGGCGAAGCGTTGTAATACTTCTTCCAGACGTCGCCGATCTTGACCGAAAGGACGTTGCCAAAACCCGCGAAGCCCAGATTGGTCGGAGAGGTCAGGTCGGCCGCGTCGACATAGACCTGCTGGCGGCCGTTCTTCAGGAACAGGTCGTTGTCCGAGACGGTCTTTCCCTTGTCGCGCTTGGTGTAGTTCACGCCACCCGACACTTGGGTGATGAAGCCGTCGAGATCGTGTTCGAGCCGAACGTCGACGGCGGTGACGTCTTCCTTGACGTGCGGAAAGCGGATCGCGCCGTCGTGGCCCCAGCCGCCCCACGGGGCGCGGTCGCCCAACGTGACCTTGCTCGCGTCGGCATAGTTCAGGCCCTCGTGATATTGCGAGAAGCCGTCGTCGGCGACCTTGAAGCCGATGGTGTCATAGGTGCGACCGACGTCCGGCGTGCCACCGGTGACTCCACCCACGCCGCGACCGTAGCCGGCGTAGGTCTCCATGATCTGTTCTTTTCGCTTGTTTGACGAATAGGATAGATCGGCGACCAGACGCGTCCTTTCGGTGATCTGGAACTCGTTGTTCAGGCCGGCCGAGAACAACTGGTCTTGGCGAGTGTTGTAGTCATTGCGCAGTTGCAGGACACCGTTGTTGAGCGTCCCGCCCGAAGCGAACTTCGAGCCGCCAATTGTATCCGTGGTCACGCCCGAGAAGGTGGCGTTGTCGGCGTAGGGATTCGAGAACCACTGAGCCCCGCGCGTCGTCTCCTTCTGTTTGAAGGTCGAGTAGTACATGTCGAGCGTGGAGTGGATCCGGTCGTTCGGCTTGTATTCGAAGATGCCGATCACCGCGTCGCGCTTGTTGTTGCGCGAGGTGGCGAAGATCTCCTGGCCGTTCAGCATCAGGGCGCCGTCGGCGCTGTCGGGCGAAGTGGACTCGGGCGGGAACGCCTCGTAGCCATAGGCCTTGTAGTGTTTCACCTGCGAGGGCGAATCCAGGTGCGCGTAACCCAGCGCGACGCCGATCGTATCGTCGGCGAACTGGTTGATGTAGCTGACGCTGAAACGGCCGCCGGTGTTGCGGGAGTCTTCGTTCAGCTTCTTGCCCGAAGTCTTTTCACCCCGCAGATTCACGGCGAGGGCGCGCTTGCCGTATTCCAGCGGACGCACGGTGCGCAGGTCGGCGGTGCCCGACAGGCCCATGCCCGAGACCTGGGCGTCGGGCGTCTTGTAGATCACGACGCTGGACAGCAGTTCCGACGGATACTGGTCGAACTCGACGGCGCGGTTGTCGCCGGAGCTGGCCTGTTGGCGACCGTTCAGAAGCGTGGTCGTGAAGTCCGGCGCCAGGCCCCGGATCGAGATGACCTGGGCGCGGCCGTTGACCCGCTGGGCGGCCAAGCCGGGAAGACGCGCGATCGACTCGGCGATCGAGACGTCGGGCAGCTTGCCGATGTCCTCGGCCGAGACGGCCTCGACGATCGAGGTCTCGTTCTTCTTGATGTTGATCGAGTTCTGGATGCTGGCCCGGATGCCGGTCACGACCACGGCCTCGACCGTGTCATCGTCGGCTTTCGGCGCCGGGGCGGTCGTTTGCGCCGAGACCGGCCCCGCGATCACCAGGGTGATGGCGGCCGCCGAGGCGGTTGCGTAAAGTGTGCGGATGGACGCTGGCGCGCCGCGCGTCATGCGGTTTCGCATAAGCTCTCCCCTCTGAACTCGCCCCGCGCGGGCGATTCTCTCGTTCTTGTCTCGCGGCCGAGCATGGCCGTGGAAGCGCTTCCATGGAAGCGCTTCCAATTGGCAGTGACGCGACAACGTTGTCAAGGCTGAAACAAAATCGGCGGCAGGGGAAAACTAGGTCGCGGCGGTCGTTTGCCGGGACACCACGGCGTGCTCCAGTTGGTGGAACACGGGCTCGGGAGCGATGTCGACACCCGTCAAGCGGGCGACCAGAAGCTCGACGGCGCGCTGGCCCAGAACCTTCACGGGTTGGTGCACCGTGGTCAATGGCGGCCAAACAATGGCCGCCACGGGCGCGTCATCGAAGCCGGTGATCGACAGGTCCTTAGGAATGCTCAGTCCCCGCGCGTGCGCCGCCGACAAGGCGCCGGCAGCCATGTCGTCATTGGCGCAGACCAGGGCGGTTGGTCCCAGGGGATGATCCAAAAGTCCGGGGGCAAGATGGGTCCCCGAGCGGAAGGTGAAGTCACCGCGCACCATCGCGTAATCGCCCTCCCCCAGCCCCTGCTCGGCCAGGGCGCGCTGGAACCCCTTCAGGCGCAGATCGGCCGATAGGTGCCCCTCCAGGCCGGCGATGAAACCAAATCGGCGATGACCCAGACGCAGGAGTTCGCGAGCCAGATCATAGCCGCCCGCCTCGTCATCGACGCCGACCCCGTCGAACCGGTTTTTGGCCGGACCGCCCGGCGACACCGTCACGACCTTGCAGCCCTGGGCCAGAACGGCCTCGATCAGGGCTACATCGTCGCTATAGGGCGGAGATAGGATCAGGCCGTCGCAGCGCTGGGTGGTGATCAACTCAAGGACGCGCTTATGGCAGTCCGGCGTCTGGTTTGGGACGTTCTGAACCAGCACCTGATAACCCAAGGCCAGGCACCCGCGCAGAGCGCCCAGTTCGAGCGCGGACTCGTAGTACGAGTTGGGATCGTTCTCGGGGTCCGAGGCGAAGACGAAAGCCAGCAGCCGACTGGAACCGCCCGCCAAACCGCGAGCCTGGGGATTGACCTTGTAATCCAGCGCCTCGACGGCCCGCATAACGCGCGAGCGCACCTCATCGCGAACATTGGGGCCGCCGTTCAGCACCCGGGACACGGTCACGCGCGCGACGCCCGACAGACGGGCCACATCGTCGATGGTCGGTCTCCTGGTGGTCAAACGCAACTCCCTCGAAAGGCCGGGAAGATGGTCAGGAATTTTCCGCGGCACAAGCCAGCTTGGCCCGATGCCGGCCCAAGGCAACGCCTGCCTCGTGGGCTCGCAGGCCAGTGCTAGAGACGACGCGGAACTGGACATTTGGCGGCCGCGATTGAGCGGGCGAACCCGCTTCAACTCCATTTGACGGATGCGATCAACCTAGATGCAAATGATATTGACTCGCATACTCAACACAAAGTAAGCGCCTAGCCGTTCTTTCAAGCGGGGTTCCGGGCATGAAGCGGATAGGGTTGGCGGCGAGCGCGCTCGGCGTGCTGGCGATGGCGCAAGGCGTCCAGGCGGCCGAGATCGCAGCCGCCGATGATCCCGCTAATGCTGTCGAGGCCGTGGTCGTCACCGGCGAAAAGACCGCCCGCGGGCTTCAGCAAACCGTTTCCAGCGTGGCGGTGACCACCGCCGCCCGCATTGAACGCGAGAATATCCAGGACTTCTACGACGTCGTCGCCCGCACCGCGAACATGAGCGAGACCTACGGTAAGACCGGTTTCACGATCCGGGGCGTCAGCAATAGCAACGTCTCGGGCGGCGGTACGGGCGGGCTGGCCACGGTCTATGTCGACGGCGCGGCCCTGCCGCAGGAAGCCGTCTACGGTGGCCCGCTGGAGATGTGGGACATCGGCCAAGTCGAGATCCTGCGTGGTCCCCAGTCCACCCTGCAGGGCCGCAACTCCTTGGCCGGCGCCGTGATCATAACCTCGGCCAACCCGACCTACACCCCGCAGTTCCGCGCTCGCGCGAACCTCGCCAGCGGCGACGAGCGTGTCTACGCCATCGCCGCGAGCGGTCCGATCGTCGCCGACCAGATGGCCTTCCGCATCGCCGTCGAAAAGAAGGACGGCGACGGCTTCATCTACAATCCGAACCTCAAGCGGGACATGGACGCGGTCGACAATCTGTACGTCCGCGGCAAGCTGTTGCTCACGCCGAGCGCCCTACCTGGCCTGCGGGCATTGCTCACCTACGCCCACAACGACCGGGACAGCGGCTACGAATTCACCTATTCGCGCACCGATCGGCCCGATTACTACGATCATCGTATCGACCTCTCGGGCGATCCCAGCCGCACCAAGACCAAGACCGATATCCTGACGGCGGACATAGCCTACAAGCTGAGCGACAAGCTGACGCTGAACGCCATCGCTTCGTTCAACGCGGTCAATACCGACGCCACCATCGACTTCGACATGACCCCCGCCCACAGTTCGTATGGCACGCGCGCCCAGACCACCAAGACCGCCTCCCAGGAGCTGCGCCTGAACTACGACGGCCAGCGGCTAAAGGGCCTGTTGGGCGCCTATCACGCCACGCGCGACGCCCGGGACCTGTCGAGCAGCCTGACCAACGTGCCCTTCCCGCGCGCCACCCTGGTGAGCGTGCTGACCCCGTCCCTGCTGTCGGGTGTCGGCAATCCGACGCCGGCGCAGCAGGCCGCCGCTGCGGCGCAGGCCAGCGCCTTCGCCAATCTCTATGTCGCCAGCCTGCCGGTCATTCCGGTAAATTACAGCGGCAGCCAGCCCTCGACGATAAAGACCAGCGCCGTCTTCGCCGACGCCACCTTCGCCCTGACCGACAAGCTCTCGCTGCTCGGCGGCTTCCGCTACGACCACGAGGAGAACACCGGCCGCAGCGCGCAGACGGCCAGTTTCGCCGGGACCTATCCGACCCCGGCGTCCTTCGGACCCTCCGCCTCCTACGTGGCCCAGGTGAACGCCTTCGTCGCCGGCATGATCGCCCAGGCCAACGCCTCCGCGCCGGAAGGGACCCGAGAATTCAACGCGTTCCTGCCGAAGTTTGGGGTCAAATATCAGTGGACCCCGGATATCGGCGCCAGCCTGACGGTCCAGCGCGGCTATCGGTCGGGCGGCTCGACCGTGAACCAGGCCCGCTCCAGCGTCGCCGCGTATGATCCGGAATACACCTGGAACTACGAGGCGGCGTTGCGAACGGCCTGGCTGGACGGATCGCTGACCCTCAACGCCAACGCCTTCTACACCGATTGGACGCAACAGCAGGTCGTCGTGAACCTCGGCCTGAACGCCTATGACTCCGAGGTCCGGAACGCTGGCAAGTCGCACCTTTACGGCTTCGAACTGGAGGTCGCCCAAAGACTGACGCCGCGACTGTCCTGGTACGTCTCTCTGGGTCACACCCGAACCAAGTTCGACGACTTCAAGGTCACCGCGGGCGCGCTCGTCAGCGATCTATCGGGCTCGGAATTCCCCTACGCCCCGCACTGGACGGCGGCGGCCGGCGTCGACCATCGCTGGGACAACGGCCTGATCGCCCATCTGGACGGCAACTACCGAAGCAACGCGTTTTCTGAAGCCGACATCAACCAGGCCCGGACCGCGCTGATCAAGAAGCACCTCGTGTTCAACGGCCGCTTCGGCTACGAGCGCGCCCGCTGGGGCGCCTATGTGTACGGCCGCAATCTGCTGAACGCGACGTACAGCCAATATACGCGCACGGACATTCCGGTCGCCCTACTGAGCGAACCCCGGATCATCGGCCTTACGCTGGAGACCCGCTGGTGAACGCTCTCTGGAGTCTTGCGCTGGCGCCCCTGCCGCTGGCGGGGACTTATCTGCTGAAACGCGCCTGGGCCACACCCGATCAGAACCGTGCGTGGTTCATACTAGCGGGCTGGAGCGTGATGAGCTTGGCGATCGCCGCTTCGGTTCCGCTGCTCGGCGGGGCGCGCGGCCCCTTCTCCGTGCTGACGTTGGGTTCAGTCGCCGCCCTGGCCCTGGTCGCCGCCGGGGTCGAGCGTCGCGACGCCAGGAAAAAAGTCGTCCGCGAACTCGCGCCCGAGCCTTCCGATCGCAAGCGTATCGTCTGGCGGGGCTGGTTGCGAGGTTTCCTGGCGGGCCCGCTGGCGGGCGTCGCGGCCCTGGGCTGCGGGCTGGCCGTCGCCATCTGCGCGCCAGGCCAGATTCAGAGCCGTATGGTGGTCGGCGGCTTCATGATCCCGTTCCTGTGGGCTGGCGGCATGGCGTGGACGCTCTCGGACGACAAGATCCTGCGAGCCTGCGCCGTTCTGACTGGCGTCGCGACCGTGACCTTGGGCGCGGCCTTCCTCAAGGGAGCGCTCTAATGGACGGCTCGAGCGCCGCCGCTCGGACAAAGGGCAAGGCCGCCAAGCCGATCTGGCCCAAGATCCCAGCCGCGTTCGTCCGCGCGATGCTCGCCGGCCATTCGGCCCTGGGGCTGGCTTTCGCGGCCCTGATCTGTCTGGTGTGCTTCTCCGGCTCGATCGCGGTCTTCACCTATGAGTACCAGCGCTGGGAACAGCCAGCGGGTCCGGTCCTGCGCGAGGTCTCGCCGCGGGCCGCCGACGCCGCCTTCCGCGAGGCGCTGGCCAAGACCCCCGGCGCCCATGAACTGTTCTTGCGCCTGCCAGAACCCGCCGCTCCGCGCCTCAGCGTGCGGGCCGAGGACACTAAGGGTCACGAGCGCACCTGGATCGCCGACGCCTCGGGCAAGATCGTCGCCGAGCAGAATACGCCCTGGAGCACCTTCCAGGCCGAGCTTCACACCGCTCTGCACCTGCCTCGCGCCTGGGGCGGCTTCATCGTCGGCCTGACGGGCGTGGCGCTGCTGTCCTCGCTGGTCTCGGGTGTGCTCTCGCACCCACGGGTGTTCAAGGACGCCTTCGCCTTGCGATGGGGCGGGTCCAAGCGCCTGCAGGAAGCCGACCTGCATAACCGGATTTCCGTCTGGGGCCTGCCATTCCATCTCGTCGTGTCGCTGACCGGCGCCTTTCTGGGCCTGACGGTGATCATCGTCGGGGTGCTGGCCCTGGCCACCTTTAGAGGCGACACCAGCAAGGCCTATGCCCTGTTCCGAGGCCCGACGGTCCAGGACGATCCGCGACCGGCTCAAAAGGTCATCGACGTCGCCGCCATCCTGACCCGTCTAAGGGTCGTCTATCCGGACGGACGCGCGACCTATCTGGTCGTCGAACACCCCGGCGAGGTTGGGCAGCACGCCAGCGGCAACATCGTCCGCGAGGGTCGCCTGTCGCGCGGCGAGACCGTGGTCCTCGACGCCGATGGCAAGATCCTCGGCGAGGTCGGTTACGAGAGCGGTTCGGTCGGAATGCGCCTGCTCTCGGCCATGACCCCGCTGCATTTCGGCTGGTTCGGCGGCTGGCCGGTGAAGGTCGCCTATCTGCTGCTGGGGCTGGGCCTAACGACGGTGACCTCCAGCGGCGTCGCCATCTGGCTGGCCCGACGCCGCGACAAGGGCCGCCCGGCTCCACGCTGGGAGCGCGTCTGGATCGCCTTGGTCTGGAGCCAGCCCGTGGCCTACGCCTTCTCCGCCCTGGTGAGCCTGTGCTCGCCCACGCCGAAACCCGTGGCGGCCTGGGGCCTGGCAACCTTGGCGGCCTGCGCCTTGGCCGTCGCCGCCGCTCCGGCCGCGCTCTCCATCGCGCTTCGCCGGATCAGCGCCGCCCTGATCGCCATGGTCGCTGTCACGCACGTCTCGCTCCACGCGCGCCAGATGGCCGACCCGGTGGGCTGGATCGTCGATGCGGCGCTGCTGGCGACGGCGCTCGGGCTCGGGGCGACAACGATGGTCCAGACGCCGAAGGTCTTCCGCGCGCGGAAGTTCGACTGAGGCGAAGCGCCATCTCTTGTTCGCGTTTGCATGAAGGCCATGGAGCAAGGGGCGTGCATTAAGCCACCTTCGGATCGCCCTCGCCCTGGATAGCGGCCGTCGCCGAGGCCAGGATTTCCGGCTCCAGCGGCTCCAGGACACCCGCGTCGACGAGCGCTTCGACCTCGACCTCCGACAAACCCAGCCACTCGGCGACCAACGCCTTGGTGTGCTCGCCAGCCAGCGGCGCGGGAGCCGATAGGGCGTCATCCAAGGCCGCTCCGCGAGCGTGGTTGCGCTCCGCGACGACGGGCTCCGCGAGATAGGGATGCCGCTCGACGCGGTAGAAGCCACGCTCTCGAAAATAGGCGAAGTCTGGAAGTTCGGACACGCGCAGCATTCGCGCGGCCGCGACGCCCGCGGCCTGCAACTCATGCATGGCCTCATCCGCCGTCCGCGCCGCGATCCAGGCGCCGACCGACGCCTGATCGTCTCCGCCGACCACCGCGCGCAGGGCGCGGCGGGCAGGCTCGCTCGGCGCGCTCACGACACACCACTCATCGTCGCCGGCGGCCGGAAAGACCGCGTCTCGCCACCCGGCAGCCGCCTCCGTCCGCCCCAGGGAGGCTCGCGCCACATCGACGGCGAAGTGGTTCAGCATGACCTCCGACTGAGCGACGCTGGCGCTGCCCCCCCGTCCCGTGCGCAGTCGCCGGATCAGCAGGGCCGTCACCGCCATGGCCCCGATCCGGCCCGCCACGTGGTCGGGATAGATCGTGATGGAGTCGCTGAAGCTTTCCGGATCGTCGTCATAGCGCCAGGCGGTCGTTAGGCCAGTGGCGGCGCGAACGAGCGGGCCGTAACCCATACGTTCGGCCCAAGGCCCGGTGGCCCCGAAGGCCGAACTGTCGGACATGATAATGCGCGGATTGATCTTCGAGATCGTCGCATGGTCGATCCCCAGGCTTTCCATCACCCCCGGTTTGAAGTTCGAAAGGATGACGTCGGCCTTGGCCGCCATCTCCAGAAATAGCGCCCGTCCCCGGGGATCGCGCAGGTTCAGGCCCAGGCCGCGCTTGTTGCGATGTCCGGCGGCGAAGCTGACCGAGAGGCCGTAGGACAGATAGGACTGGCGGCTGCCGTCCGGAAAGGCGCGGCTCTCGACCTTGACCACCTCGGCGCCCTGGTCGGCCAGCAGACGTCCCTGCTCGGCGCCAACGACGATGACGCCCAGATCCAGGACCTTAAGCCCCTCGAACGCCCGCCGCCCCGCTGCGACGGGGGCCGGCCAAGCCTGAGCGCGCGGCGCGACGAGGCTTGGCCCCATCCTTGCGCCGTCAATGGTCACGACACCGTTTGGCAGCTTGGCCCCGTCGATCTCGATCAGAGCCTCGCGCGCGGCGACATGGTCCGAAGCCATGAACTCCGGCAGGGTCAGGACGGCCGAGATCGGCACGCCGTGCGCCTGCCCCTCGCGCTCCAGGTCGGCGCGACCGCGATCAGCGAAGAAGGCGGCGATGGCCGGGATCAGGTCTGGCGACTTGTAGCGGACGCCGACCTTTTCGAACTCCGGCGAGGCGAAGGCGGCCGGCGAGCCCATCCAGCGGAACATGCCCTGCCACTGGCGCTTGGCCAGCAGGCAGATGCGCACGTGGCCGTCGGCGCACGGCAGGATCGGATACTGGAAGCCTTTCGGCGGACGGTCGCGCGGCAAAAGGTGGGCCGGCTTGCCCAAGGTGGCGCTGCCGTTAATGCCGTAGCCTGGATCCAGCGCCTGCACCGCGCCGTCCAGGGCCGAGAAGTCCAGGTGGTCGCCCTTCCCGGTCCGCAGCGCGTGGTAGAGCGACACGGTCAGGGCGTAGGCCGCCTGCGAGGCGGCGCACTGATAGGCCAGCTGGCCCGGCGGCGGCAGCGGCGGACGACCGGCGATCCCCGAGCGCGACAACTCGGCGCTCAGCGCGTGCAGAACGAGGTCGCTGCCCTTCCAGCTCGAAAAGCGCGTATCGGTCCCAAAGTCGCTGACCGCCATGGTCACCAGCGCCGGACGGCGACGGCGCAGGGCCTCCACGTCCACCGCCCCGGCGGCGTCAAAGACAATGGCGTCGGCGCTTTCCAGCAAGCCGTCCGTCAAGCTCGCCGCGCGCGCTTTGCCGATATTGGCTATCAGATCGTCCAGGGACGGCTCCGTTTCGCCATCGTCGAGCCGCGTCACGCTCGCGCCCAGCTCGGCCAGATAACGGGTGGTCGCCGCGAGGGGGCCGCGCACCAGATCGACGATCTGGATTCCCGAGAGCGGACGATCGACGCCGCTCACGCCGCCGGCCCCTTTTCGAAACGTGGCAAGCCGTCCGGAATAGTCACCCAGGGCAAGGCCGAACGGGTCCAGATGTGCATCGCCGGGGCGAAAGCCTCGGGCGCGTCCAACGAGCCAGCCTTGAGCGCGATCATCTTCGGCGCGGCGGTCGGGACGGAGCGGATCGGCGAGCCGCACGCGGCGCAGAATTGCCGCTGGATCGGCGCTCCGCTTTCGGTGTCGGGGTCCATGTAGCTGGCGAGTTCGCCCTCGACGCTCATCGCATCGGCGCGGACGATCAGATTGACCGAAAAGGCCGCGCCCGACTGCCGACGGCAGCTCGTGCAATGACAGGCGATCACCGCCAGCGGCGCACCAGCCAAGGCGTAACGCACGGCGCCGCAGTTGCAGCCGCCGCTCAGGATTTGCTGATCGGTCATCGCTCTCTCCTCCCGAGGCTCTATGGCCATCTTGATTTCGGACTTATCTAACGTCATTAGATTGAACCAACAAGCGGCCGCGGGGCGATGGACTCCGAAGGCGACCACGGCGAGGAGATCACGTTCATGTCGACCCCATCCAACCAGACCTACGCGCTGACGATTGACGGCCAGGCGGTGCGGACCGCCGCGATGATCGACGTGCGCAATCCCGCCACCGGAGAGGTGTTCGCCCAGGCGCCCGCCGCCAGCGCGGGCGATCTGGATCGAGCCGTCGCGGCGGCAAGCCATGCGTTCGAGCAGTGGAGTCGTACTCCCGTTGCGGAACGCAAGGCGCTTCTTGTGAAGGCCGCGCGGATCATCGACGACCACGCCGACGAGCTGGCCGCGCTCTTCACGCGCGAGCAGGGCCGCCCCCTCCCCGGCGCCGCCGCCGAGATCAAGGGCGCGGCCATGTGGCTGAAGGCCGGGACCATGCTGGACATCCCCGTCGAGGTCACCGAGGACACCACCACGCGACGCATCGAGGTGCATCATGTGCCGCTGGGCGTGGTCTGCGCCATCGTGCCGTGGAACTTCCCCGTTCTTCTGGCGATCTGGAAGATCGGTCCCGCCCTGCTGGCCGGCAACACCATCGTGGTGAAGCCGTCGCCGTTCACGCCCCTGACGACCCTGCGGATCGGCGAGCTGCTGGCCGACGTCTTTCCGCCTGGCGTTCTGAATGTCATCTGCGGCGGCGACGAACTTGGCCCCTTGATGACCGCCCACAAGGGTTTCGCCAAGATTTCGTTCACCGGTTCGACCGCGACGGGGCGCCGGGTGATGGAAAGCGCGGCTCACGACCTCAAGCGCATCACCCTTGAGCTGGGCGGCAACGACGCCGCGATCGTGCTGCCCGACGTCGACGTCGACGCCGTGGCCGCGCAGCTGTTCGAAGGCGCCTTCCACAACACCGCCCAGGTCTGCGTGGCGACCAAGCGACTGTTCATCCACGAAGACATCTACGACCGTCTGCGCGACCGCCTGCACCAACTGGCCAAGGATCTCCCGGTCGGTGACGGGACCCAGCAGGGCGTGCGCTACGGTCCGGTGCAGAACGAGCCGCAATACCTTCGGGTCGTGGGCCTGATCGAGGAAGCCCGTCGCGAGGGCCTGACCTTGTTGGAGGGCGGCGCGGTCCCCGAACGCGGCTATTTCGTGCCCCTGACCCTGGTCGACAATCCCCCGGACGATGCGCGCGTGGTCACCGAGGAAGCTTTCGGCCCGGTGCTGCCGCTTTTGAAATTCAGCGACATCGATGACGTGGTGCGCCGCGCCAACGACACCGAATACGGGTTGGCTGGAGCGGTGTGGTCGGCCGATGTCGAGCAGGCTGTCGCCATCGCCCATCGTTTGGACACCGGCACGGTCTGGATCAACCAGAACCTCCAGTCGACGCCGTTCACGCCGCTGGCGGGGGCCAAGCAGTCGGGCTTCGGCCAGGAAAACGGCTTGCCGGGCCTCTTGGAATTCACACGTCCGAAGGCGATCTACATCCCCAAGGCCGGCAAATGAGCGCCGACCTCTCTCCCGAGGACGCCGCCTTCCGCGATGAAGTTCGAGCGTTCCTCGATCAAGCGCTGACGCCCAAGCTGCGGCGCGCGGGAACGCTGATGACCAGCGTCTATTGCGACCACGAGGCCCAGCTGGAGTGGCAAGCCTTGCTCTACAAGCGGGGCTGGGCCGCGCCGTCGTGGCCGGTCGAGTATGGCGGCTGCGGCTGGTCGGCGGTCCAACGCTACATCTTCGCCCGCGAGCGGCTGCTGGCCGGAGCCCCGACCTCGCCCCTGGGCATCAACATGGTCGGCCCGGCGATCATGGCGTTCGGCGATCCGGCCCAGAAGGTGTTCTTCCTGCCCCGGATGCTCAGCGGCGAGCACCTGTGGTGCCAGGGCTATTCCGAACCCCAGGCCGGCTCGGACCTCGCCGCCCTGGCCATGAAGGCCGAGCGCGACGGCGATCATCTGGTGTGCACGGGAACCAAGATCTGGACCACCCACGCCAATGTCGCCAACTGGATGTTCTGCCTGGTGCGCACCGACGCCAGCGGCCGCAAGCAGCAGGGCATCACCTTCCTGCTGATCGACATGACGAGCCCCGGCGTCACCGTTCGCCCGATCGTCATGTCCTCGGGCGAGGCGGTCCAGAACCAGGTGTTCTTCGATGAGGTCCGCGTGCCCATCGAGAACGTTGTCGGCGGGCTTGGCCAGGGCTGGACGGTAGCGAAATATCTCCTGGAGTACGAACGCGGCGGCAGCGCCTACGCCCCCGAACTGCAGGTCAAGCTGGCCGCTCTGCGCCGCGACGCCGCCGAGGTGCTGGCGGCCAATCCGCTGCTGGCCGCCCGCGTGGCCGAGACCGAGGTCGAGGTCGAGGTGCTGGACGCCCTGGAGGCCGAGATCCTGTCGGCGCTTTCCGCGGACAAGGCTATCGGCACGGACGCCTCGATGATGAAGATCCTGGGCACCGAGCTGCAGCAGCGGGTCACCGAGCTGGCGCTGGAGGCGGCCGGCCCCCTGGCCCGCGCCTGGCAGCCTGGCGTCGCCGTTCCGGGCGGGCCCGTGATCGGCCATCCCATGCCCCAGGATGACCACGCCAGCGGCGAAGTCTGGCAAGCGATCGCGCCGCTACGCTACCTGAACGAACGCGCCGGCACCATCTACGCCGGCGCCAACGAGATCCAGCGCGGAATCCTGGCCAAGGCGGAGCTAGGTCTGTGACAAAAGGAGGCGCGGCGGCTCAGGCCGCCGCGCCAGTCACCGAGAACCTCAGCAAGTGATAATCGGCGCCGCCCAACTGCCCCTCGATCACCGTCAGGCGCTTGAAGCAGCGGCCGATCGGCAACTCTTCCGTCATGCCCATGCCGCCATGCAGTTGGACCGCGTTCTGGCCGACGAAGCGGCCGCCGCGGCAGATCGTGACCTTGGCGGCGCTGACCATCCGAGCGCGCGCGGACGGATGCCCGTCGATCGCGGCGACCGCCCGGCGAGCGATGGCCGAGGCCCGGCGCGCGTGGATATTCATGTCGACGAGGCGGTGCTGCACCACCTGGAATTGGCCCAGCGCCTGACCGAACTGGCGACGCTGCTTGGCGTATTCGACCGTGTCCCTCACCAGCCGGCGCATCAGGCCGGCGGCCTCGACGCAGAGAGCGGCGACGGCCTCGTCGCGGACGAGATCGAGGTCGACGGCCATCGGCGTCGAGACCTCCACGTCGGAGAAGGTGATGTCGGCGGCCATGCGCCCGTCGATCGTCGCCACAGGCCGCGGGGATAGACCCGCCGCGCTCGAATCCGCGAGAAACACGCCCGCGTCGGTGGCGACGAGCAACGTCCGCGCCGCCGGGGCGTCGACCACGACCTTGGCCTCGCCGCGCAAGCGCCAGACGTCGCCATTCCGAACGGCGGATATCGTATCGGCGCGCTCCAGACCGGCGACGGCCACCACCGCGCCGCGTTGCGCGATCTCGGCCAGCAAGGCGTCCTGCCTCGCCGTCCGCGCCATGATGCCCGCGGCGATGATCGCGGTCTCCAGAAATGGTGTCGGCAGACACAGCTCGCCCAACGCCTCCAGGACAGGCTCCGCATCGGCGAAGGCCAAGCCCAGACCGCCCCGCGCCTCCGGCGCCCGGAGCCCAAGCACGCCGGCCGCCAGCAATTCGCGCCAAGCTTCCGCCGGATCCGCTTTCGACAACCGCCCCAGCAGGGCGTTCTTCAGTTGAACGTGGTCGAAGCTCATGCCGCCGCCTTCGCATCGGCCAGGATCAGGTCGGCGGCGCGCCAGGCCATCGCCATGGTCGGACCGTTGGTGTTGCCGGCCGGAATGGCGGGCATGATCGAGGTGTCCATCACCCGCAGACCCGCGACCCCGCGCACGCGCAGGCGCGGATCGACCACCGACGCCTCGTCCGCCCCCATTCGGCAGCTGCCCACCGCGTGATAGCCGCAAGTGCCGAACTGGTCGTAGGCGGCCAGGATCTCGGCGTCGGTCTGGTAGGCCGCCCCGGGCATGGTCTCCTCGGCGATCAGGTCGGCCAGCGGCGCTTGGGCGGCGTAGTCGCGCATCACCCGGATAGCGCCCACCATCGCAAGTCGGTCCTGTTCCGTGGCGCGGTAGTTCGGCGAGAACCGCGCGGCGGCGTCCGGATCCGTGGTCTCGATATGAATGCTCCCGCGCGAGGTCGGACGCAGCGGATAGACCACCGCGTTCATGCCCGGGAACGGCTCCAGCGCCGTGCGCTGCTTGGCGAAGTCGAAGCTGTAGGGCGCGATCAGCATTTGGGCGTCGGGACGGTTCAACCCCGGCCGCGTCTTGAACCATCCCCCCAACTCGTAGGCCGCGGACGACATGGGACCATCGCCGGTCAGGTAGTAGCGCGCCGTGGCCCGCAGCAGCCGCCAACCGGAGAACTCGCGATTCTGCGAGACCTGCTGTCTCAGCTTCCACTGCATGATCACGCCGCGATGCTCGATCAGACCCTCGCCAACCTCGGGATTGTCGTGGACGACCGGTATGCCCAGCCGGGTCAGACGTTGGGCGTCGCCAACGCCGGAGCGCTCCAGGATGCCGGGGCTGGCCATGGCGCCGCCGCAGATGATCACTTCGCGCCGAGCCCGGATGATCTGGATCGCGCCGTCGCGCAACGCCTCGACGCCGATAGCGCGCTTGTCCTCAAACAGCACGCGCGCGACCGTGCATTCGGTGAAGATCGTCAGATTGACCCGCTTCTCGGCCGACCGCAGGAAGGCCGTCGCGGCGCTCTGACGTTTGCCCTTGTGAATGGTGCGTGGCGCATACCCGATCGACACAGCGTCATCGGGAGCGTTGATGTCGCTCTTGAACGTCCAGCCCAGCGCCTGGCCCGCCGCGATCTGCGCCGCCGACAGGCGATCCCTCAGCGTGGGCATCGAGACCTTCAGCGGCCCGTTCGCCCCGCGCGTCTCGTTACCACCGAGCTCATGGCTCTCGAGCGCGCGGTAGGCCTCCTGAATGTGCTCCCAGCTCCAGTCCTGGCTGGAAACGTCGGCGATCGCGTCGAAGTCGGCGGGCTGGCCGCGCACATACATCATGCCGTTGACCGAGGTGGAGCCCCCTAGCACCCGGCCGCGCACCCAGACTTCAGACTGCCCCGCCGTCGAGGCTTCGGGCTTGCTGGCGTAGGCCCACAGATGCTTGGGGTCGGCCATGACCTTCGCCAGACCCTTGGGCATTGTGATGAAAGGATGGTTGTCGCGCGGTCCCGCCTCGATCAGCGCCACGCGCACCGAGGGGTCCTGGCTCAGTCGATAGGCTAGCACGCAGCCGGCCGCCCCGGCCCCGGCGATCACATAGTCGTAGTCGGCCATGGCCGGATCTCCCGATGGGGTGTCAGTCTTCCGGCGCGATCGCGACTTCCAGGCCGTCCATGCTGGCTTCGAACCGAAGCTGGCAGGACAGACGCGAGCGATCGAGGCGGTGTTCGGAGCTGTCGAGCAGATCGTTCTCGTCGCCGGCCACGGGCGTGAGGCGGTCGAGGTCCTCATCGCGAACATAAACGTGGCACGTCGCGCACGAGCAGCAGCCGCCGCATAGGGCCACCAGTTCGTCGATTCCCGCTCGGCGGATGATTTCCATGACGCTGAGACCGACCTCGGCCTCGATCTGGCGCCGGGTCGAGTCGCGGGTGATGACGGTCAAGCTGGGCAAGAGGAACTTTCAATCTTTGGAGGAAGGGAACGAGCGGGCGTGGGGAGACGCCCGCTCGTGATCGTCAGAACTTCAGCGACAGTTCGAGAATGATCTCGCGCGGGTTCTCGACGAAGGCGGACATGTCGGCCAAGACGCCGGTGTTCGTGCCGGTGCCCGTACCGCCGGCGAACGGAATGTCGTTGGCCGAGGTCACCACCAGCGCGTTGGTCAGGTTCTTGCCGATCAGGGCCAGGGTCCAGCGGTCGTCCGGGCCGCTGACGCTGACGGACGCGTCGACCTTGGTGAAGGCCGACTGCCACCCGTCGGGCCGCAGCGTGTCGGTGAAGTTGTACCGGCTGGTGCGGCTGACGTCGCCGGATAGGCGCAGCGTCATCCGTTCGTTCAGCTCCCGCTCGTAGCTGCCGCCAACGCGGCCCGCGAACTTGGGAGCCTTGGGCGGCGTGCGGCCGTCATAGTTCTGGGCCGTATAGGCGCCGCCCACCATCTGCTGGTTACAGCCTTGGGCGATCGTCTGACCGCTGTAGCATTGACCGACATAGTCCTCGTACTTGACATCGTCGTAGGCGGCCGCCGCGCGGAGGCTCAGCCCCGGGACCGCGGAGACGCGCCAGTTGACATCGCCCTCGACGCCCCGCGTGCGCAGGCGGCCGGCGTTGGCCGCGATCAGCGACACGGACTGCGGATCGAAGGTTTGCACCTGCAGGTTCTTGTAGAGGTAGTCGAACGCCGTGATGTTCACTTGCACGTCATGATGGAAACGGATCGTCCGCAGACCGATTTCCTCGCCCTCGGCGGTCTCGCTGCCGAAGCGGCCGGCGGCGACGCTCGCGGCGGGGGTCAAGGCCTGGGAAATGTTGAATCCGCCCGACTTGAAGCCCTGCTTGTAGGCCGCGTAGATCGTGGTGTCGGTTTCGGGCTTGTAGCGCAGGCTGACCTGCGGCGAGAGGTTGTCGTCCTTGAACTTATCCGCGAGACGGATGTTACCCGGGAACACGGCCGCGAAGGCGGCGTTGGCGGGCAGCGAATACTGGTAGGAATCCCGCGCCTCGTGCGACCAGCGCGCGCCGGCCGACAGCTCGATCTTGCTGGCTAGGTTCAGGGTGCCTTCGCCAAAGACCGAGAACGACTTGCTGTTGAAGCCGTTGTTCCGCTTGAAGGTCGTGTATGTCCCGGTGTTCGGATCCAAGGGCACGGGGAAGATGTAGGCGTCGGTGTTGAAGTCGAAATCGCCCTTTGCGTAGAAGGCGCCGAACAACACATTGAAAGGCCCCTCGAACTTCGACTGCACGCGCACCTCTTCGGCGAACTGTTCGAAGTCCGCCAATTGCGAGAACGAGGCCGGATAGGCTTCCCCCGACACGTTGTTCAGGTCGGTCTGCTTGAAGTGATAGTAGGAGGTAATCGACGTGATGCCGAACTTCCCAAGCGTCAGGTTGCTGGTCAGCGCCGCGAACTGGGAAGCGAAGTCGGCGTACATCTTGCCGTCGCGAGCGTAGCGATAGTTCGCGGCGGCGACCTGGGCCGGCAGGGTCGAGCTGTCGGCCACGCCGTTGATGGCGCAGTCGGCGTTCGGGCTGGGCGGAACGCCGTTGGCCGCGAACGGGGTCGTGCGACCGCCGCCACAGATGCGCTCCAAGGTGTCGGTTGGCCCGCCGTCCTTGAGACTGGTCAGACCCGCCTTGAATTGGAAGGTCAGGTTTTCGGACGCGTCCCAGTCGACCGTACCGCGCACGCTATAGACTTCCTGACCGCCGCGCTTGTCGCTGTTGCGGTGGCGCTGCATTCCCAGCGGGTCGAGATAGGTCTGGGCCGCGCTGTTGGTGAAGGCGCCATCCGACTTCGAATAGCGACCGGCCAGGCGCGCGCGCAGCGTGTCGGTGAGCGGACCGGAGACGTAGCCTTCGACATAGCGGTCCTTGGCCTTGAAACCGTAGCCGGCCTTGATCCCCGCCTCGGGCGTTTTCGTCGCGTCGTTGGAAACGATGCTGATCAGACCGCCCGTCGTGTTCTTGCCGTAGAACAGAGCCTGCGGCCCTTTCAGCACCTCGACGCGTTGAACGTCGTACTGCGGAAGACTCAGTTCGCGACCGCGGCTCATCGGCAGGCCGTCCATCACGAACGACACCGACTGGTCGAAGCCGGCGCTCAGCGCGGTCGACCCCACGCCACGCAGAAAGATGCTGGCCGACGAGCCCGAAGCCGCCTTGCCGGCGATCAAGCTGGGCACCATGGTCGCGAGGTCGGAAACCTTGGTGACCGAATAGGTCGCCAACGCCTTACCGCCCAAGGCCGAGATGGCCACCGGCGCGTCGATCAGGCGTTCGTCGCGACGGCGCGCGGTGACGATGATCTCGCCGACCTCCGTTACGGTCGGCGCCGGTTGCGACGCGGCGACCGCGTCTGGCGCGGGCCCTTCCTTGGCCATGGCCTGAGCCGCTAACGCCCATTCGGCGCCGAATGCGATCGTGGCGCAGGCGGCCATGAGGCCCGCGCGATAGCCCTTCCCCGTCATTTCCGGAGCTCCCTCTCCCATGGCCCACTACCGGGACCTAAACCTAATCCTAATAGCCGTAGGTTAGAGGTCAACAGGATTTGGCGATTTTTACTTCATCGATTGATTAAAATCATTGCGTGCGCCTATCTCCGAGGAAGCGCCTCTTCGCCACACGGCCCGCTTGAGCCGGGATCACGCGAATGCAAAAATGAGACTCTTCAATGATTGGAACGGTTTTTTGGCTCGTCCCTCCTCTCCCCTGATTTCTCGCGGCGGCGCCGCGGAGGCGGCTCTGGCCGTTATCGACGAGGTGGGCCTATCCAGCTTCAGCTTGGCGCGGGTCGCGGCCAAGATGGGCGTGCAAGCGCCGTCGCTGTATCACCATTTCGCCGACAAGGCGGCGCTTCTCGAGGAAGTCGCCCGCCTGCTGCTGCTGAACCTGCCCGGCCTCGAGAAGACCGAACTGCCCTACGAGGAGCGGATCATCACCTTGTGCGTTTCGGCGCGCCGGTCGTTGCTCGGACATCCGAACGCGGCGCTTCTGATGCTGCAGTTCTTTCCCCGCAACCTGTTGCTGGCCGCCTATGACGAGGCCGCCGGCAGCGACCCCTACCCGCCCGAGTTCCACATGGCGGTCATCGAGGGAACCGAGAAGCTGACGTTCGGCTCCGCCCTGTTCGCCGCCGCCGCCGAGGCCAGGGGCATCGCGCCGATGCCAGAGGCCGACGCCGAAAAGCTGCCACGCCTGGCCAAGGCTCTCGAAGTCAATCCGTTCCGAGACGAGGAAGCGCTGTTCGTCGAAACCCTGCGGATCTTCTTCACCGGCGTGGCCGAGCGCTATCGGCGCGGCTCGCTCGGCCAGCCGGTCAGCGACAGCCAGCAACTGGACCGCGCCAAGACGCCTGACGCGGCGCTGGCTTCCTAGACGCCTGAAAGTCTAGGACCTAAGAGGCCGGCCAGCGCAGCGGTAGCGACTCCAGCGCCATCACCGTGCCCATTCGGAACGCATGCCGCTGGCCCGGCGTGGCCTCGAACGCGGGAATCCGCTTCAGCCACTCCTCGGTCAGGATACGCAGCTCGGCTCGGCCCAGCACATGGCCGACGCACAGGTGCGGCCCCGAAGAGAAGGTCAGGTGCGCCGCGCGCTTGCGATCCAGATCGAAGGCGTTGGGCGCCTCGAACTTGCGCGGGTCGCGGCTGCCCACGCAGAGGACGTTCAGGACCATCTCTCCTTCGCGCAGGCGGGCCTCGCCGATGTCACGATCCTTGACCACCAAGCGCGGGGTGTTGACCACACCGTAGAGTCGAACGGCCTCGTCGGCGAAGGCCGGGATCAGCGACGGGTCGGCGGCCAGACGGGCCTGTACGTCCGGCATCTGGGCCAACTGCTGGTAGGCGAAGCCAGTGACGTTGGTCACGGTGTCCATGCCGCCCAGGAACAGCACGAAGCTCATGGCAAGGATCTCGTCCTCGCTCATGGTCCGCCCGTCGATGTCGACCGTGATGAAATGGCTCATCAGCTTGTCGTCGGGATTAGCGCGTTTCTCGTCGATCAGGGCCTTGAGGATTCCCAGGATCTGCGCGCTGAGACGCCCCAGTTCGGCGGCGTCGTTCTGGACCTCGAAAAAGCCCTCCGCCAGATGACGAAACTCCTGGAGCCGCGACAGGTCCATGCCCATCAGCTCCATGAACACCGTCACCGGAAAGATCTTCGAGACCTCGACCTGAAAGTCGCAGGCGCCCTTGTCGACGACGCGGCCGACGATCTCGGCGGCCCATTCGCGGATGCGAGGCTCGAGGGTCTTGATCGCGACCGGGCCGAACATCGGAATCATCGCCCGCCGATAGGGCAGATTTTCCGGCGGATCCAGGCTCAGTGGAATGAAGAACGGCGGGTTCTCAACGCGCGGAATTTGCATCTCGCGCACCGAGAAGTGCTCGGGATCGGTGACGACGGCGGTGATGGCGTCGAAACCCTTCGCGATCCAATGGCCGCCGTTGCGGTTGGTCCAGAAGATGTCCGGAGCCTCGGCCAAGGTCCTGGCATAGTCCCCCTGGACATCCTCGCCGATCCTAGCGTCGCCATAGATGTCGAAGTCGAACACCAGATGATCGGGGACGTGGGCCGGCGACTTGGCCGTCAGGTTGGCGGGCGCGTTCATGAAGGCCTCCTTAGCGGACGCGGGCAAGGGTCTGATGCGCGCCGGCATAGGCTTCGCGCACGGCGGGCTTGGAGAGCTTTCCAGTGGCCAGGCGCGGCAACGGTTCGGCCGAATAGGCGACGTACCGGGGCACCTTGTAGTTGGAGAGATTGTCGTTGCAGTGGGCGATCAGCGCCTCGACATCCACCTCGACCGGGCCGTGATAGACGACCATCGGAGTCTCGCCGAACTTGGGGTCCGGAGCGGCGATGGCCAGGGCCTCGACCACGCCCGGGAATTCGCAGACCACGCGCTCCACCTCGGCCGCCGATATGTTCAGGCCGCCTGAGATGATCAGGTCCTTCAGGCGATCGACGAAGGTCAGCAGTCCGCGCTCGTCCAACACCCCAATATCACCGGAATAGAGCCAGCCGTCCCGGATCGCCTGGGCCGTGGCCTCGGGATTGCGCCAGTATTCCTTCATCATGCCGGGCGAGCGCATCAAGATCTCGCCCGTCTCGCCCGGCGCACAGTCGCTTCCATCCGGACGCACCACCCGCAGCTCGATGAAGAGGCCGCCCCAACCGCACTTGTCCGGCTCATCCAGCGCCAGGTGCGCCGGCATGATGGTGGCGTTGCCCCCCACCTCGGTCTGGCCGTAGATCTGACGCAGGATCACGCCCTTGGATTTGTACCGCTCCAGCAGGGCTCGACTGACCCGCGCGCCCCCGACGGTGGCCAGTCGAAGCGACGACAGATCCGCCGCGTCGAACTCAGGCAAGGCCGAGATCGCCTCGAAGAAAACCGGCACCGCCGCGAAGCAGGTGATCTTCTTTTCCTGGATCAACTTCAGGGTCTCGGCGGGCTCGAACCGCGGGACCATGAACAGGGTGCAGCCCTGGGTGAGGTAGTGCATCAGCTGCACGAAGCCGGCCGAGGTGTTGAGCGGGGCCAGGCTGATGATCCGCGAACCGGCCGCCGTCGAGGTCTCCTCCAGCGCCCAGTTGGCGGCGTAGGCCGTCATTGAGCGGTTGGTGAACACCACGCCCTTGGGCTTGGCGGTCGAGCCCGAGGTGGCGATGATGACCACGCGGGCCTCGGGATCGAGGTCACGATCGACGACCGCCGGCTCGCCCTCGCGCAACGCCTCGATCTCGGCGAACGATCGCGCGCGGGCGTTCGTCACGTTCATCTTTTCGGCGAATTCGGGCGTCGCGAAGGCGAAGCGCGGCTCGGTGTCCTCGCAGAGCTCGGCGATCTCGCGCGCCGTGTAGCGGAAGTTGACAGGGCTCACGACGCCACCGGCCCTGATGACGCCCATGATCAGCGCGCAGTAGGCCAAGCTGTTGAGCGAACAGACCGCGACCCGGTCGCCAGGCGCCAGGCCGTCGGCGATCAGCATGGCCGCCACCCGATCGGACCACGCCTTGTAATCGGCATAGGTCAGGGTATCGCCATCCAGAACGACGGCCGGCTGGTCGGGCCGCATTCGAGCCCACCAAGCGATCGCGTCCGGCAAGGTCTGCGCCATGAAATTCCTCCCTGGCCGGTCTTCGCCGGCCTCGCGGTCAAAGCAGCGCTTCAAGCGCCTCGTAGTAGCGAACGATGTTGCTCTCGAGCCCGCAGTAGACGGTCTCCCTCGGCACGCCGGCCTCCAGTCCAACCTGGCTGATCTCCGCGGCGCGGAAGTCCTCGCCTCCAAAGACGTTCAGGATCAGCTCGTAGGACCGCGCAAACACCTCGCGGGCCTTGTCCGTGGTCGGCGCGCCGGGTGTGAGCATGAAGTACTCGACCGTCGTGCGCCCGGCCGCGCGCGGCATCAGGATCATCACGCTGGTATAATACTGACTGGTCACGACCACGCAGTTCGGGAACGCCGTATAGGCGTGGGTCACGAGCTTATGGATGTTCTGGGCCGGATCCTCGTCCAGCATCGCCGGAACATAGCCGATACGCCCGGAGACTTGGCGAATATT
This sequence comes from Caulobacter sp. SSI4214, assembly GCF_012184455.1. Lineage (NCBI taxonomy): Bacteria > Pseudomonadati > Pseudomonadota > Alphaproteobacteria > Caulobacterales > Caulobacteraceae > Caulobacter > Caulobacter sp. SSI4214. The sequence goes on from NZ_SZWJ01000001.1 coordinate 105,569, forward strand.
GACGCCGAACATGTCGACGATGTTGGGCGCGTCCTGGAAGAGGTCGCCGATCGAGGCCGCATGCAGGCGCTGCACATGATAGCCCTCCAGGAAGGGCTCCAGGATCACCTTCCAGTTGGCCTTCAGCTCGAAGGTCTTGCGGCCATAGACATGGGCGTCGGGAATGCCCAGGGAGGCGAAGTCGGCGGCGATCTGGTCGCTCAACTGCGACCAGTCCGGGTTCGGATTTCCGTCTAGCTGGACATAGATGACCCCGCCCCATTCGCGGGCCGGCAGCTCGACCAGGCCGCGCTTGTCCTTGTCCAGGTTCAGGAAGGCCTCATTGCGAGCCACCCCGATAAGCTTGCCGTCTATGCCGTAGGTCCAGGCATGGTACGGGCAGGTCACCCGCCCTCGCTTGTGGACCTCGCAGTCCTCCAGCAGCTTAGAGCCCTTGTGCTGGCAAGCGTTGACGAAGGCCTTGACCTCGCCCGACTTGGCGCGGGCGATCATCAGCGGTACGCCATAGCCGTCATGAGCCGTGACCATGCCCGGTTCTGGCAGAAGCGCCGACAGGGTCACCGGGACCGGGAAGCGGCGAAAGATTCGGGCCTGCTCGGCGTCGAAGCGCGCCTGGCCCGTGAAGATCGCGTTGGGCCGCGTGGCCTCCAGCGGCTCGACCACCGCATCGACCTCGGCGGGGATCTTCCGGATGGCGGCCTGCTGGTTGGCGTTGAGCGCGGCGAGGGTCGTGACCTTGCGATGTTCGGGTTTCCGTTCCGCGACGACGTCCATGATCGCCTCCCTCTTTCGGTGCCAGAACCGTAGCACGGAAAAATCTAATGACAATAGTTTTAGGCCGATAAGGCGCTCATCTCCTTGAGTGAAACGGCGGCGTCGGCCAGATCTTCGGGCGCGATGCGGGCGCCGTCGACAACGAGCTTGCGCCCCTGGACGTAGTCCTTGACGGCATTGACGCAGTCCAGCGCCACGACCCGTCGCTCGCGCAGATAGATAACCGAGAACGACCGGCTGGCGGGGTCGCCGCGCAGCACGGCCCGGTCATGGCCGATCGACAGGCCGACGGTCTGGAGCTTGAGGTCGTACTGGTCGGACCAGAACCACGGGACGGCGTCATATGGCGCGCCCTCCCCGGCCCGGATGACGGTCGCCGCGACGGCGGCCTGGTCGTTGGCGTTCTGCACCGACTCCAGCCGGATCTGCGCGCCGTTGGCATAACGATTGGCGTGCAGGGCGCAGTCGCCGATGGCGAAGACGCCGGGCAGACTTGTTCGGCACCAGGCGTCGACCGCCACGCCATTCCCGCCCTCGGCCCCCGCCGCGAGCAGCGGCCCGACCGCGGGTTCGATGCCGATGCCGACGACAACCATCTGTCCCGGTATCCACGCGCCGTCCGCCAGCCGGACGCCGTTGACGCCGCCCTCGGCGCCTTCCAGACGCTCGACCTTCGCCCCTAGCCGCAGATCGACGCCATGCGCGCGGTGTTCAGCCTCGTAGAAGCGCGAAAGCGCCTCGCCCGCCACCCGCGCCAGCACGCGATCCAGCGCCTCCAGCAGCACGACGCGCTTGCCGAGCTTGGTTAGAACCGCGGCGGCCTCCAAGCCGATATATCCGCCGCCGATGACCACAACCTGGTCCACGGCGGGCAGTTCGGCGATCATCCGGTCGACGTCGGCGCGATTGCGCACGGCGTGGACGCCTCGGAGATCGTGGCCAACACAGGTCAGTCGGCGAGGCTCGCCGCCGGCCGCCCAGATCAACCGACCGTAACCCAAGGTCTCGCCATCCGCGAGGGTGACGGCGCGCGCCTCGGGGTCAACCGCGACGACGACGCGCCCCAGCCATAAAGCGATCTCGCGTTCGCTCCAAAAACTCTCCGCACGGAGCAACAGGCGCTCGAAGGTCTTCTCGCCGGCCAGATAGCCCTTAGACAGTGGCGGCCGCTCATAAGGCGCTTCGGGCTCGGCGGAGATCAAAGCGATCGAGCCCGCGTAGCCGCCCTGACGCAGGGCGATAGCCGTCTGGCCGCCCGCGTGGCCGCCCCCGACGATCACGACGTCATATCGCCGCATCAGCGCGCCTCGGTCGAGAAGACCGCCGAACTGACGGTCGGGGCGCCAGGGCCGCCGGCCAGCAGGCAGTGCCGCGCGCCGGCGACTGGATTGGCCGAGGTTCCGCGTAGCTGCTCCACCGCCTCGACCGCTATGCCGATCCCATGGATGAAGCCTTGGGCCAGGTTGCCGCCCGCCGTGTTGACCGGCAGCTTGCCGCTCGGCGCGATCAAGTTCTCGTAGCGCACCACCTCGCCGACACTCTCGTAGGTGCAGAAGCCGTGGTCGATCAGCGAGGCCACGCCCTGGGCGCTGAAGTTCTCGTAGAGCTGCACGACGTCGATGTCGGCCGGCGTCAGGCCCGTCTGCGTCCACAACCGCCGCGCCACCGACTCGAACCCGGCCGAGGCATAGTGGGCGTCGTTTTGCAGCAGATCCCCCCAGCCGCGCCCCGCGCCCTGGGCCACACCCTTCAGATACACCGGTTTTTGCTTGAGATCCCGCGCCCGCTCGGCGGATGTCAGAATCAGGGCTCCGGCCCCGTCGTTCTCGCGACTGCAGTCGAACAGATGGAACGGCTCGCAGATCATCCGCGACGACCGGTAGACATCAAGGTCCAGGTCCTTGCCGTAGCTGACCGCTTTCGGATTACGCGCGCCGTGGTGATAGGAGGCCCGCACGAGGTCCTCCAGGCATCGGCGCGGCACCTTGTGGTGTTCAAGAAGCCGCTGGGCCCGCATGGCGCACTCGATGGCCGGGGCGACATTGCCGGCGGCCATGATGTGATCGTTCAGGTGGTGGGCCATAACCGCTCCGGAGAGCCGGCCGCTGTCGCCCTGCACCAGGGCGCGGAACACCACGACCGTCTTGGCCTGGCCGCTGATGATCGCCGCCGCCGCGAGGCCGAAGGCCGCCGCGACCCCGCCGCCGCCGCCGCCGAACACTTGGGCCGACCAGCAGAGATCCTCGATCCCCAGGTCCGGGGCCATGCGGATCGGCTCGTTCTTGTCGTCGCCGTATGAGACAAAACCGTCGATCTCGGACGGATCGAGGCCGGCGTCGGCGCAGGCGTCGACGATGGCGCCGACCAGGACGCCCTGCTCAGGCAGCGGCGCGCCGCCGCGCTTGTACTGATGGACGCCCAGGCCGACGACGGCCGTGCTGACGGGGAACGCGCTCATGCCGTCACCGCCCAGCGCAGGCCCGGGATCACCCGGCCGTAGACCTCGGCCTCGGCCACATGGCCGACGACCGGGGCGCCGATGATCGGTTCACCCTCGCCATCCAGAACGCCCATCAGGCGGATGTCGCCGGCCTCCGGCAGCGTCACCGACAGGGTGACGAACGGCGAACCAAAGGCCTCCGTCCCCTCGAACGGGTGCCAGGTGCGGGTCCAAGAATAGATGACGCCGCGCATCTCGACTGGTCGCCAGTCGAAACTCCAGCTCCCGCAATCGCCGCAGCGGAACGGCGCGGGCCAACGCCACCGCCCACAGGCCGCGCAACGCGGCAGCTCCAGCCGGCCTCGCGACAAGGCCTCCCAGTAACGGCCGTCCTGACCCAGTCCCTTCACTGCGATCTCCCTGGCGACGCCATTCGCGGCGTTCTTAGTCGATCACTTAAAGCCGTTAGGTTTCGGGATCAAATGGTTTCCTAATGTCGTTAGATTTTTGGGTACACTGCGCCACGCGAGCGAGCATGTCATCGTCCTGCGCGTCAAGATCAGGTGAAGGTGGATTTGGAAGCGCCGGCTGCCTGGACGAACGGCTTCGATCCCTGGCGGCTTCGAGTCGCGTGAAGACTGCGGCGCTCGCAATTCCTTCTCGCGTACCGGAGTGGCGCGCAGATGAAACCGATTGGGCATTATCGCGCGACGCTTACTATAACGCCTTCGATCGGCGCCGCGCAGTTAAGTAGTCAGTTCCCCGGGACTGAGCGCCCGTTCGTTGGAGGTCGTTTTCCGGGCATTGTAGGTGATCGCGGCATCGCAAAGGCTTGAGACGCGGTTGAGAAGGCTCCGCTTGCCTAGCGCAGGATCCAGGCCAACGCTTCGACAATGTCGAGATCGCTCCAGTAGCGATCCATGACGTAGACGCCGAGCCCCTCGTTGATCAAGAAGCCTTCGGCTCCCAATTTGATCAGTTTGCGGCGCACAGTCTCGCGCGGGATGCCGGTCATGTCGGCGATGGTCGAGGCGTTGAGGCGGGCGCAGAAGTCTTCGGGCGCGAACGTGGCTTGCGACCCGCGCACCCGACTTGCCTCCGCCAGCCCTGTCAGCATGAACGAGAACAGGATCTGTTGACTGTCGCTATCGAGGCCAAGCCTGCGGCGCACTCTCGAAAAATAGTTGAAAAGCCGAGAGGCGACCTGCAGTCGCAGCCCAACCAAGTCCAAACCCAAAGGCGCGTCTGATTGACGCTGCCTGACCGGCGCCGCGCACCGCATATTGCTCGCCCCCGAACATGTCCCCGAGGAGGCTTTTATTGCAGGTTGAAATAAATAACAGGGAATTATGGAAAACTTACGTTATAGTTGCACTCAGTATGAGTATATTGATGGTTGACGATCGGCAAATACGAGAAAAGGCTCCGATATTCGGAGATAAAGCGCGCTTCTATTCAAATCTACACCTGTAGGACACTCTATAGCGCCGAAGCAAAATTGCCTTCGCCTATTCTTTGGATTCGGCCGCTGAAGCTGGGCAGGGCCGGCCATGCGCGGACAAGCGGGCGCAGAGATGGCCGTAGGTGTGATCGCGCACCGCCACCGTCGTCTCGGCGGCCGCGACCACTACGCTTCGGCTCACGCCCGGCGCGGCCGCCTCGGCTCCGATCAGGAAAAACACCAGCGACAGAATGAGCACCTGAACCCCCAACACCGCCTTAGACCCCGACCTGACAGGGCGGCGGCGGGGCGCTGGGATCGCCGGCCGCCAGACAACGCGCTTCGCGCACGGCGGCCGACAATCGATCGCTGTAGGCCTTGATAGCCGGCCCTAGGCGATATCCGCCGGCCAGCAGCGCCATGCCAAGGACCGCCAAAAGGATCGTGGCCTCGACTGAGGCCACGCCTTTTTCGTCCCGCCAGAAGACAGCGCGCGACATGGTTCGCCAGAGCGCCCCGGTTAGGGCGTATTGGTCTTGGGCGGGGTCGAGCCGGGCTTCGGCACGACCTTCTTAACCGGCTTCTTGGTCGACTTGACGCTCTTCTTCTTCGAGGGGGCCTTCTTGATCTTCTTGGCGCCCTTCTTGGTGGGCGTCTTCTTGACCTTCTTGGCGCCCTTCTTGGTCGGGTCCTTCTTGACCTTCTTGGCGCCGCGCTTGGTCGGGTCCTTCTTGACCTTCTTGGCCTTCTTCTTGACGGGCGACTTCTTGACCTTCGTCAGGGTCTTGCCCGAAGGCGTGGTCGCGGCCTGCGCGGTCGCGTCGGGCACGATCGTGGAGACGGCGAAGAGGGCCGCCAAGGCGACGACGGCCGCACGGAAGAGCTTGAACATGATACCCCCTAAACCCCCGCACCCTTATGGTGACATCTCGTAAACTATAGGGAGTGGCCAGTTGGCCCTCCATGCGGCGACTGCCCAGATTGGGCGGCATGTTCAGGCCGCGTAGAGGGCGCGCAACAGGGCCAGGAACGAGGGGCCGATCAGCATCAGCAGAATGGCGGGCATGAAGAACAGCACCAGCACGATGATCATATAGACCGGCACGGTCTCGATCCGCCGCCGCAACGAAAACTCACGTCGTTCGAAACTGTTGGCCAGGTAGATGCGCAAGCGTTCGCGCAGATCATCGCCGTTTTCCTCGGCCTCGATCGCCAGCGCCAGCAAGGCCCGGGCCGGGGCTGGCGCGTCCGACATGGCGGGCAGAAGACCCGGGTCGGGCGCGGCGCGCAGTCGCCGCCAATGCGCGGCGGCCGCGGACATGTCCATCTCGCGCGCATCGGCCAGCTTCAGACCAAGACCCAGAGCCCAGGCGGGCGGAGCGCCAGCCTCGGCCGCGGCCAGCGCCGCGATGGCCACGAATTCGCAGGCGGCCTCGATCTCTCCCTGATAGCGCTCCTCGAGGCTCATGACATGGTCCTGGCGAGACCGTTCAACGCCACGCGGCCCCAAATCACCAGCGTGGCGGCCAGGGTGGTCATCCAGCGACCGTCGGGACTTTCCAGCAGCGCCGAGACGAAGACGCCCGCATGGGCGGCCGAGAAGCCGAGCACCAGGAAAAAGAACACGGTGATGACATTGGCCTGCCAGCGAATCTGGGTCAGGGCGAGTTGCTTTTTCTTGGCCAGATCCTCGCTCATCCCCAAGGCCGTTCGGTACGCGGTCAGGAAGGGTTGAGGATCGCCGCCCTGTTCACGATGCAACCGCAGCAGTTCGAACAGCAGGGTGGTGTAAGGATAGGGTCGGAAGGCTTCCATATCGACCGAGCGGCCAGCCGCCTGGGCGGATAGTCCGTCGGCGAGGACGGACGCGCCGGGGCCGCTGGCCGCCCGCGCCGCCCGCCGCAGGGCCGCGTCCAGCGACATCCCGGCCCGCGCGAGGGGCGCGGCGGTCTCGATCAATCGCCGAACCTGGTCGCGATCGCGCGCCTCGCCCGCGTCCCTGCGCTGGTGGAGGACCTGTCCGATCAAGAGGCCGCCGCCCAAACCCAGAGCCAAGCCTAACGGCGCCACCCCGCTCCATAGTCCCGCGAACACGCCAGCCCCAGCGGCCGCCAGCGCGGCCTCCGGGCGTGGCGTCACGCCCAGTCGGTCGGCCCAGCCGCTCACACGCCCACCAGGCCGCGAATATCGACCACACGGCGGCGGCCTGCTTCATCGCGCGCCAGGAAAACGATGGCGTCGACGGCGTGGGCGATGGCCGCCCGCGGCTCCACGCCCGCCTGGCCAAGAGCCGCCGCGGCGTAGAGCGACGCCAGCCGTCGCATCGCCCCATCCACCGAACCCGCGTGCAGGGTGCTCAGCGAGCCGGCCAGGCCGATCGACATGGCCGCGACCATGTCGAACACTTCCTCGCCGCGGACTTCGCCAACGACGAGCCTGTCGGGCCGCATCCGCAGCGTCTCGCGCACCAACTGACGGATCGACGCCGGCTGGCCCTCGCCATGCGCGATGCGGCGCGTCTGAAGCTTAACGCAATGAGGATGCTCGACCTTGAGCTCGCTGACATCCTCGATCAGCACGATGCGCTCATGCGACGGCGCCTTAGCCAGCAACGCACCGAGCAAGGTGGTTTTGCCCGCTCCGGGCGCGCCGGCGATGACGAGGTTCAGCCGGTCGCGCACGGCGCTTTCCAGCCAGGATCGCTGGGCCCGATCGATGGCGCCGAGCGTTTCAAGAGCCTCCAGGCTGAAAGGCTGTTCGGGAAAGCGTCGGATCGACACGAAGGGGCCGCCCTGGGCGACGGGAGCGCTGACGACGTGCATGCGCGAGCCGTCGCGCAGTTCGACGTCCGCCCACGGATTGGCGCGATTGACCGCCCGTCCGGCCCTGGCCACGTGGCGATGCACGAAGCTATTCAGGTGTTCAGGGCCAAAGAAGCGCCCGTCGAAATCATGGAGTCGGCCATCTTGCTCATAGACGATCCGGTTCCAACCGTTGATCAGGATGTCGGTGACGCCCGGCGCGGTCATCAGGGCGGTGATCGGTCCAAAGGCGAGGATCTCGTCGCAGGCCCGGTCCACCAGGGCCTCCGCCTCGGAGCCCGCTAAATCACGACGCCCGGCGATGATCCTGGACAGATGGGCCTCCAGCGCCGGACGCTCGACGACGAGCTCGCCATGATCATCGCCAGGAAAGGCGCGAGCGGCGGCGTCGACCAGTCCGGCCACCAACCGTTCTGCGTCGGTCATCAGGGCCGCCCTGGAGCGTGGCTGGCCGGTTTCGACACCGGCGGCGGGTCCGCTTCCCGGGCGGTCGGCATCCGACCTTGGGCGTCGGCCACGGTCTCGGGCGTGACGATCAGCACCAGCTCGGTGTCGGAGTCTTGCGTGTTATTGGCCCCGGCCAGGGCGTCGCCCAGATTGAATGGGGTCTTGAACGGCAGTCCACGCCGGTCCTTCTGAGTGTCGCGCGTGCGCAAACCAGCAATGGCGAGGCTCTCGCCGAAACGCAAGGTCACCGTGGTCGCGGTCTTCCGGCTGACGAGGCCAGGGACCTTGGCGCCGCCGAACTCGACCACGTGGCTATCGTCGATGGCGGAGACCTCGGGGGCGAGCTCAAGCTTGACCCGCTCGCCGTCGAGAATCTCGGGGGTGAACTCCAGAGTCACGCCGTAGGGCTTGAACGTGTAGCCAAGAGAATTGCTCACCCCAGCGCCATTTATATAGGGGGTGGGCACCGGGATCTCGCCGCCGGCCAGGAAGCGCGCCTTCTGGCCGCTGGTCGCCACCAAGGTCGGCTCGGCCAGCATGGTGGCCGCTCCCTCCGTCCGCAGGAAGTTGATATAGGCGTCCAGGGTCAGACGATTGAGCGTGAACTTGGCCGAGGCGAACAGATCGGCCGACCCCGGCTGCCCCAAGGCCGAGGCGAAGGTGTTGCCCACCGCGCCTGTCCCCTGGTTGAAGCGGTTCATCGCCGACCAGCGAATGCCCAGGGCCTTGAGGCGGCTCTTGCGCACCTCCATGACCCGCACGGACACCGCCAACTGGTCGCTGGCGCGGCTTCGCACCAGATTGACCAGCTTCAGAGCTGGAAACGCTCCGGCGGTGATGGTCCCGGCGGTAGCCACCTGGGCGCTGGTCGCCGCCTCGCCGCTGAGCACGACGACGCCGCTCGCGCGCTCGGCGTGGATCCTGGCGCCGGGTAAGGCTCCGTTGAGCACCGACTCGAGATTGGACAGGTCGCCGACGACAGTGAAGGCGTGGCGCTCGATGTCGCGGCCGCGCGCGTCGAGCAGCAGAAGTTCGCCCACCCCCTCCTTCTTGCCGAACACCACCACTTGACGCGGGCCGCGCACATCGACCGCCAGGGCGTCCTCGTTCGACAGCACGACCGACGCGACATCGCTGGCCGGCTTGAACGTCAAGACGGAGCCCTCGCGCAGCGTTTCGCGCTCGGCCCCCGCCGCGTTGACGGTCCACAACACTGTCGCGGACGCGACGAAAAAGGCTTTGAGGGTCAAGGCAAGGCCTGCTGACGGGCGCCGCTGGGCGTGATCACCGCGACGCTGGAAGACGGCGGAGGCGTCGCGACCGACCCTTTCGCGCCGCTTGAGGCGTGTTCGGCGGCGGGGCGGGGGTCCGCGGCGGCGTCGCTGGCGTCGACCTCGGCGTCGTCATAAAGCGCACGCCATTGCCCCAGTCGCGACGGATCGGCGCTGTTCGGCCCCGAGACCGTGAGGACGAGGCTGCCGTTGCGCCGCCAGGCGGCCATGTCCTCGGCCTCCTCGGGCGAGACCGCCAGGGTCACCGAAGCGTCCAACCCGCGGCCGCCGCGCTTCAGTCCGCCTCGCACATGCAGCACCGGCGCGGCCTGCACCAAGGTGGCGACGGCGGCCGCGGCGCTAGCGTTGCGACCTCCGCCAGCGACCGCGATAACATCGACGCGCGCGCCGGGACGCAGCACCTGGCTGACCGAGGTCAGTTCATCGCCGGCGAGAATGAAACCGACCTTGCCGGGCGGCGGCGACAGCGTCGCGGCATCGGCCCGCGCGTCGACGACGGCGCCCTTGGTCACGGCCTGGCCCGCGCGGATGGGCGCGAGCGCCTGCCAACCCCAGTAGACATCGGCGCCCTTGGTGTCGGAAGACAACACATCGGGACCGCGTTTGGCGGCGCCCGCGCGCCAAACCGTATTGCTTGGCGAAAGGGTCTCTCCGGCCCGGATCGCCGTGGAAGTCTCCAGATAATAGCGGCCGGCCGCGTGACCGCCGGTCGAGGCCAGGGCCGACTTGAAGAGGCTGGCGATCAGTACGGTCGCGATCAGGGCCGCGAAGAACATGCCGATATTCTTCAGGCCGGTCAGCAGCGACGAGGCCGGCTTGGCCGGAGCGCTTGTCGGGCCGAGCCCGAAAGGGTCGGAGGGCGTCATCGACCTTGTTCCTGGACAGGGCGCTCTGCAGGGCGGCCAAACAACGAGGGCGCGATGTGCTTGCCCAGCTGTATCACCACGCCAGCGACAACCGCGGCGAGGACGAACATTCCAACGTTTTTCAAGAGCAGGAGAAAACCACCCCGCGGCGAAGCGCCGGTTTCATTCTGGCTCATGGCGACTGTCTCCCGTCCTTAGGCCTGCAGGAGAAGAAGTACGCGATCAGGGCGCAGGAAATAGAACCCCACCACGATCGCCAAGGCGTAGGGCACGCCGCTCGCGGCCGGCGCGGTCTTGTCGCGTAAGCGCCGTGCGAAACCAGCGAGCAGATAGGCCGCTCCGACCACGCCGCCCGCCATCATGGTGCACAGAACGAACCGCCCCATCTCGATCGGGGTGAGCCAGATGGCCAAGGCGGCCATCAGTTTGACGTCGCCGCCGCCCAGCACGCCCTTGCGATGCAACGCGAGACCACCGACGATCAGCAAGGCGCCGCCAAGGACCGGATAGATCACGGCGGCGGGATCCTCGATCAGTCCAGCGATCAGGCCCAGCAGGGCAACCGCGAGGCAAAGACCATTCGGAATGATCCGTCGACGGACATCCGAGAAGATGCAGCCGGCCAGAAGGGCGACCAAAGTCGCGTCTATGACCCTATTAACGCCAATCATGGTTTCAACGCGCCCGGCCCGTGAAGCGACCCGGGCGCGCCGTTACGCTTAACCGGCCGAACCGTCGTCGCCGGCCACGGCGTTGACGACGTTGTCGAAGGCCGTGCCCGAGGCTTGCGACAGGGCGTCCGACATCGTGAACACGCCGCCGGCCATGGCGCCGCCCATGGTCGAATATTCGGTCGAGGTCAGCCCCGACTCGTCCTTCAGCAGCGCCGAAACTTGATTGATGAATTCGCGAAGCATGTCGCCCACTCCCCAGAAACCCCTGAGCATGGTTGCTCAATAATTAAAACCTTGGCCGACGCGCCCCCCGCGCGGCAACGCCCCCACCGCCCAAATTGGGCAGCATCGCGGTCCCGCAGCGCCCGCGCCGAAGGGGCGTTAAGACGGTTCAACCACGTTGCTTGGCGCGATCTTAAGTCCGAGGTGGGAGGTTTGGCGGGACGCAGCTTCAAGCCAAAGGCCCATGACCTTCGTGATCGCCCACCTTCGTCGCCTCCGCTTGAATGAGGCCTTGATCGCGCTCTGGCGCGACGAGGAAGGGCTGACCGCCGTGGAATATTGCACGGCCGGCGGGGTGTTGTCGGGATTGATCGTCTGGGGCGCTCATGCCATGCGCGCGGCGCAGGACGCGGCCATTCAGCGGATGATCGCGCCAGGCGGCTAGGGTGATCCGAACGCTCCGGTTACGAGGCAAGCGGCCGTTCAAGCCCCCCTCCCCGCACACACATGCGCCTTAAACGTACCGCACGAGCGTCGGTGCGTACTTGGGGCGTAGGTGCGCTGAAGCGGACACCCGTGAGAACTGTGAATGGCCCCTGGCCATCTAGATGCGAGCTCTCAATAGGTTGTCCATTCGGTCCGGCCCCGAGAAGCTGTGGTTGCGAAGCTACAAGCGCCCGCTAATGGCGCGTGGCCGCCCTTTCCCGACGACATTGGCGAAGGTGACTTTCGACCTGCTGCGTAAGTTCGAAGATCTTTTCGCCGCGAGGTAGGATTTCATCCCCCCTCGCCACCATAGGCAGGGTCCGCACTCCGCGCGCTGATCGCTGTAGGTGGGTTGGCCGGGGTGCGCCACTTGCTGACATTGGCACCTTGCCAGCTTCCGGACCTTCAGCTAGCGACGCCGCTGACAGGAAACGACTCCGCCAAGCCGATGATGAGGTCGGCCTGAGCGCCTGAGACCTTGGTATCTCGTCGGACAGGTGCCTCTCACCCCAACCAACGCCGCTCTGAAATCAGCGCCTGAAGCTTGACCGAGCGAGAGGACGCCACCACCTGTCCCGCACAGTGAAGAGGGCGTTGCAATGCGGATCAGCACGATTGGCGCGGGGAACATCGGCCGCGCCTTCGCTAGACTTGCGGTCGACGCCGGACACGAAGTCATGGTGAGCAACTCGCGTGACCCGGTGACGCTAGACGACTTCGCGCAGAAAATTGGCGCTAGGGCTGGCGGCGTTGACGACGCGGTCGCTTATGGGGAGATCGTCCTGATCGCCATCCCTCTTGCCCGGGCACTAGAACTTCAACATCCAGGCCTAGCCGGCAAGATCGTCGTCGACGCAAACAACTATTATCCGGATCGTGACGGCGCGATCGTCGAACTCGACGCAAACCGCACAACAACCAGTGAGCTCGTCGCGCAGCGCTTTCCCGGCGCCCGCCTCGTCAAGGCGTTCAACGCTATCCTGGCCCGCGACCTGAACCATACGGGATCCCGGCTGACCTCAGGGGCGCGCCGCGCACTGCCGCTGGCAGGCGACGACGACGATGCAAAACGCGTCGTGTCCGAGCTCGTGGCGCAATTCGGATTCGAACCCTACGACGCAGGCTCGCTCGGTGAGAGCTGGCGTTTTGAACGCGCGAGACCAGCCTACTGCCTGCCACTCAGCAAGGCCGCGTTGCACGAAGCCATCGTCCATGCGGATCGCAACGTGCTCCTGCCCGAAGGTTCTTGGCGATAGGAGCTCGGTTCAATTGCTAGGACGCCTACGGCCCCGAACTAAGCCCCTTCGAGGCAACAGTGCGCCAATTGCGGACGTTGGCACCTTGCCAAGCTCCGGACCTTCAGGCCGGCGCCGCTGGCAGCGAACGGCTCTTCTCCGACCCATGCGGGGTCTGTTAGCCACCCTTGGAGACGAGGACGATCTTCGGCCGCTTGACCAGAGCAACCTGGATCGCCTCCTCCTCGCGCCGCGCCAAGGCGCGCTCGACCACCGCCGGAAACCGGCGAGCCGCGGACACTTGGCGCGCGCCGCGCGATCGCCGCGACGGTTCTTGGGTGGGCGACGGCAGGGCTAGGTTCTCCTGGCGGTCACGCGGCAGTCGGGGGATTTTCTTGACCCACATCCAATGAGGACGACCCCGGGTCTCGATTGCCAGACGGGAGGTTCGGGGTGGGATGATCCCCGTCGACGCGGGCCTCTCCGCGCCCAACGGCGGGCACAGTATCGTCGATAGGGGAAAGAAGAGATCGCGCAGATGATCTAGGCGCTTCAGGCGCGGCCGCTTGGAGGCGGCCTTGGCCTTCACCAGGGTCTTTACGATCTGGTTGATCTCTCGCCCGTCCGCCAGCTCGATGCCGGAGATCTCGCCACCGGAGGCCGCGCACCCGGTCTCGGGATTGTAGAAGGCATAGAGCGGAATGGTTTTGATCGCCTCCTTGGCCGAAGACCGGATCAGGGTGGAAGCCTGCTTTCCTTGGCCGTGGGGATGGTCGAGCTCGCGATAGGAGCCCCAGCCCCAGGTGGTCGGATGCGGCGAAAGGCGCTTGGCTTGGATCCTGTACTGGATCGCCTCGCCCGTCGCTGGCTCGATGATGAGGATGTCGAAGTCGCCGCCAGACGCGGACGTTCGTGCATTGTCTGGAGGCGGACGTTCACCTGCCTTGAATGCCGGCGGCCGCCCTCAGAAGCGCGATGATAGTCGAAGCACGTACTCGCGACCGTTCGTGCCGACGCCACCGACCTCAGGATATTGGATGCCGCCACCCTGTGTCAGGGCCCGGTCAACGATTTTGTCGGGATAGGCGTCGCTCAGATTCAGAACCGACAACCCGACCTTCAGGCGCGAATTGACGGCGTAGTCGAGGGTAAGGTCGATCGTGGTGATCGGCCCGAAGACCTGCTCGCTAGCCACCTGAACAGCGCGGAACGACCCGAAGCGAGCCAGATTCACGCCCGCGCTCCAAGCCCGCCAGTCGGCGCGCGCGGTCATTGTGGTCTTGGTTCGCGGCAGGGCGTCGGCCATCAGGTCGATCGCGGCGACACCCAGTAAGGGCAAGGACGGTAAGACCAGATTGGCTCGCAGCCGGTCCAGGTCGGTATCGGTCTGGGTGTGGCCTGCGGTCACGTCGAACCGGCCGTTCGCGCCCAGCCGCCCGCGCCAGTTCGCCGTCAGCTCATAGCCGCGCGTGGTGGTGTCGGCGGCGTTGGTGAAGAAACGCGCCTGGCTGGCGTTGGTGACCCCGGCCGCCTTCAGGACGGCGGTCACGGCGGCGCCGCTCAGGGTTTCGCTGAGCGCGATGCGATCTTCGATCCTGATCCGAAAGACGTCGGCGGTGAACGAGAAGCCTGCGGCTGGCGTCACCACCAGGCCGGCGCTGAGATTATGCGACTTCTCGGGCTTTAGCGGGGAAGCGCCCAGCGCCCGCGACACCGGATCGTCCACGGCAAAGGTCCCGATGTTGACCAGAATGCCGCCGCTGGACTGGCTGGTCACCGTCGAGAAGAAACGTTGCTGCAGCGACGGAGCGCGAAAGCCGGTCGAGATCGTTCCCCGGACCGCCAGGACGGGAACGGGCCGCCACAGGGCGCTGATCTTCCCCGAGGTCGCATCGCCGAAGTCGCCATAGTGTTCGTAGCGCGCCGCGGCGGCCAGGGTCACGCTTTCTACCGGCTTCAGTTCGCCGTCGACAAAGGCGGCCACGGCGCCGCGGTCGGCGTCGACCGGCGTGGGCGGGTTGAAGCCTGGAAAGCCCTGGGCGCCGGCGCCGGTGTACGAGTTCGGCTCGCCCGAGATGATCTTGAAGCCTTCCCAGCGGTGCTCGACACCGAGGGCCAGGTTGCCGCCGGCGCCCAGGCGCAACGGTCGCGAAGCGGTGAAGTCGAGCACATTCTGGACGTAGCGCGCGCCGCCGCCGTCGAAACGGGTCGGGCTGGCGGTCCCCAGCGAGGTGTTGGTGGTGTCGCGCACCGCGAAGCGGGCGTGGCTGTAGCCGGGGGCGTCGCTGAGGTCCCAGGACCAGCCGCGCCAAGCGCCGCGCAGACCGACCGCGCCACCCGCGTCGTCCAGATCCAGCCGAATGTGCGGTACGAAGCCTTGCGGATAGATGGCCGGGGCAACGGTCGGGGCGCGGTATTGGGCCGGGCTGATCGAACGGCGGCGATCATAGACGACGTCGCCGTAGAGGGTGACGGCGCCACCGAGGTCGTACTCGCCGTTGGCTGCCAGGCCGACGTCCAGAGAATCCGGGTCGCCCTGCTGGGTGGTCACGCGGCCATAGCGGCTGTCGATCGCGGCGCGGTTGGTGCTGTTGCGGCTGCGAACCTCGGCCGAAAGGTTTAGCCGGCCGCGTTCGCCCAGAGTGAAGCCATAGCCTAGCGAGGCGGTGACCGTGCCGCCGTCCCCCTCCTCCGTACGACCGGCCTGGACGGTGGCGCGACCGCCTCGGTCGCTGCGCATGACGATGTTGATCACTCCGGCGATCGCGTCGGAACCGTATTGGGCCGCCGCCCCGTCGCGCAGGATCTCAATCCGAGCCACCGCCGACATCGGAATGGCGCCCAAGTCGGTCGGGACAGAGCCGCGGCCGAACACGTTGTTGAAGTTGATCACCGAAGAGGCATGCCAGCGCTTGCCATCGACGAGCACCAGCACCTGGTCGGGCGCCAGGCCGCGCAGGCTGGCGGCCCGAGTATTGGCCGCCGACGGACCGGTGGCGCCGCGCGGGAAGTTGAACGACGGAGCGATGAAAGCCAACGCGCGGTTGATGTCGTCGAAGCCTTGGGCGGCCAGCGTCTCGGCCGAAATCACGTCCACTGGGGCGGGCGAGTCGGTGACCAGGCGGGCTGTCGCGCGGCTGCCGACGACGACGACCTCCTCCAACTGAGCGGTCTCTTGGGCCTGAGCGCCGCCAGCAGCGGTGGCGAGCAAGGCGAAGGCGCTGGTCGTGGCGAACAGTCTGAACATGGGATCCCCGAGCGTCTGAAAGCTACGGCCTTGCGATACTTCGGCCCCCCGGGCGCGCCTAAGCGCGCAGGTTCGAACGGGCGTTGCGCCAGGCGCAACGCAGCCTTCAGGCGTCGACCGGAAGCGCTCGGCGATAGACGGCCCGCCCCTGCAGAGCGCAGGTCGCCGACAGGGCCAGCATCACCGGCGCGGCCATGGCCAGGGCGTGGCCGACCCGGACGTCGTCGTGCAGGACGAGATCGGTGATGGCGGCCACGACCGGCGGCCCCAGGCCTAAACCGAACAGATTGACCGCCAGGACGGCCAGGGCGTGCTGCAGGCCGCGCATCCTGACCGGGGTGATCTCCTGAAGGCTGGCTGGCCCGCAGCCGACGGCCATGGTCACCAGGAAGATCAGCGGCCATAGCAGGATGAAGGTCAGGTCGGGCGAAGCCGCGCGCGTGGCGCTCGCCGCCAAAGGGATCGCCGCCATGGCCGCCAAGCCGAGTGCCCAGAGCCGTCCGTCTCTCACCCCACGCGCGCGCAAAGCGTCGCCGATGAAGCCCGCGCTCAAGCTGCCGGCGACGCCCGCGGTGATCATCGTCAGGCCAAAGCGCAGACCCACCGCATGCGGCGCCAGGTGGAAGGCGCGGATCAAGGCGCTGGGCGTCCAGGCGGAGATCGCGTAGCTGGCCATCGCCGCGAAGGTGACGGCGGTGTTGACGGCCAGGGCCCCTCGTCCGCCGGCCCCGGCGAACCAGGTTCGCGCCTCACGCCACGAGGGCGGGGTCTTGCTCGGCGACGGATCGCTGCGGGACGGCTCGCATAGGGTGGCCACCCACAGGGCCACGGGGATCCCGGCGGCGGCGGTCGCTATAAAGGCCAGACGCCACGCCGCCATCCCGTCGCTGGCCGGCAGAGCCTTCAGCAGCACCCCGCCCAGGATCAGAGCCAGCCCGCCGCCGACATAGGCGCCCATACTATAGAAGCCGGCCGCGACGCCTTGGCGCTTGGGAGAAAACCAGTCGCCGATCAGCGAATAGGCGCTGGGGGTCATGGCGGCCTCTCCCGTCCCGACGCCAATCCGGCAGGCCAGCAGCATCGCATAGCTGGGCGCCAGGCCGCAGCCGGCCGCCATCAGGCTCCAGACCGCCACCCCGATCGCCAGCACGGTCACGCGCCGGTGCGTATCGACCAGCCGCCCGATCGGCAGGCCGGCTAAGGCGAGACAGAGACCGAACGCCGGCCCTTGCAGCAGGCTTACCTGCAGATCGCTGAGCCCCAGGTCGTGCTTCAGCGGTTCGACCAGCAGGTTCAGGATTTGCCGATCGATGAAGGCCAGCACATAGGCGACGATTAGGACGCAGAGGCCATAGACGGCGTAACGCGAACGGCTAGAGCCTTGGGCTGGGACCGTCACATCGCGCTCCGCTTCATCTCGAGAACCTGCGGATAGACCTCGGGGTGGTCCAGGACGTCATGCGAGACCATGGCCGCCGGCGACACCATCTCGGCGCGCCAGCCGCCGTCCGGCGACAGCTCGAGCGTGAGCAGCCCGACCTGCTTGTCGCCCAAGCGCGGCTGGACGCTGTCGGGGAGCAGAAAAGCCGTCGATGGCGCCCACAGATGATCGGCGACGCCGATCCGCCGGCGCCGGTGCTGGTGGACGTGACCGCTGACCACCAGGGCCGGACGATCCGCTAGCAGCCGCGCCAGCCGCCGCCTCGCCTCCAGCGGCGCGAAGCGGGGATGATCGGGCGTGTCCTCATGCGTTTCCAGCACCAACGGCTTGTGCAGAAAGAGCGCGACAGGCCCGCGCACTGCCGCCAATTCATTCTCCAGCCACTCGGCCTGCAAGGCGTCTTCGGGATCGCCGCTCGCGAACAGCTGGCTGTTGAGGCCGATCAACGTCCAACCATCGCGGGCGAACCACCACTGATCGGCGCCCAGGGCGGCGCGGAACTGGGCCAGGCGGCGCGATGAGAACGGCGGCTCCTTGGTTCCGTTCGCAGGCGGACAGTCCCCGACATCGTGATTGCCGGGCAGGCAGTGCAGCGGCGCCGACAGCCGCGAGAGTAGCACGCGGGCATGCTCGAACTGGTCCGGATCCTCGGCCCCGTCGGCGGTGACGTCGCCCAGGTGGATCACCGCATCGGGCGCCCACGTCTCGATCCAGTCGATCGCCGCTTCGGCATTGGCGTTGAAGGCGGCCGCGACGGGAGCCAGATGGGTGTCGGAGATCAGGGCAAGGCGCATGGGTAGGCGATTAGCAAAGCGCGGATGCAGAATGGTCCGCACGCTTCGCTTGCCGGATCGCCCGTCTCGCCAGAAGCGCGGACCTTGCAACCGTCCTTGCGTCGAACGCAACGCATCCCCCGAACCGCCCGTCCCGCGCCGCGCAAGCTGTCCTCATTCTGTGACAATGGAGTGCTAGCTCGACGTCATGGTCGCAAAGGGTTCTCGCCCATGCTGAGACAGACCCCGCCACTGGAGGCCGCCGAGGCCTTCCTGGTCGCCGCTCGCACCGCCAGCTTCCGCGCCGGCGCGGCCGAGCTGGCCCTCAGCCCCTCGGCCTTCTCGCGTCGCATCCAACTGCTGGAAAGTTTCGTCGGCGCGCCACTGTTCGATCGCTCCGGGCCCACGCCGCGTCTGACCGAGATCGGCGCGCGCTATCTGGACGAGATCGCCCCGGCGCTGGAGGTCATCCGGCGAGCCACCCGTCGCCTGCGCGCGCCTGGCGGCGCGGTGCGGGTCAGCGCTTCGCATTCGTTCGCCGTCACCTGGCTGATGCCGCGCCTGGGCGCATTGCGCGCGCGCGGACTGGAAATCGAGCTGATCATCCGCCAGGGGCTGGATGGCCTGCGCGACGGCCAGGCGGACCTGGCCATCTGCGGCGGCGATGCGGCCCCGGCCGACTTCGCCTCCGAGGTGCTGGTCGAGCTGGACGCCTTCGTCGTCTCGGCCCCGACACCGGCCGGCGGCGCGCCCATTGAGCAGATCGACGATCTTTCCGACCACGCCCTGCTGACTACGGCTGGCGGCGCGAACCTGTGGTCGCGCTGGTTCGAACAGGTCGGCCGTCCCGCCGCGCCGCCGCGCGCCAGCCAGACCTTTCCCACCTTGCAAGCGATGTACGAAGCCGCAGCCAGCGGCATGGGTCTGGCGCTGGCCGTGCCGCTGGCCAGCGAGCGGCTGCTGGCCGAAGGGCGGCTGGTTCGTCGCCTGAACGCCGGCGCCCCGATCGGCCAGCAATATCGCGTCGTCCATGCCGAGCGCCCCCGCCGCGCTTGCACCGCCCACGAAGCCTTCGTCGACTGGCTGAAGACCGAAACCGCCGCTTCCTGCGACCGTTTCCACAGCACGCCTGTCGCCCACGAGCATTACGCCTAGCCTGTCGACTGGGCCGCGCCAATTGCTGCCGTTGGCTGTCCTCCAGGAACGCGACGTTCGGTGGACGCATCGTGCGCGATAACCGCGCCAAACCCGGCGGGTCGATGTATTAGAGATCGATCTGCTCGGACATTTCCAGCGCATCATCGTTGCCGACAATGGGTGCGCCCGTTTCCAAACATTGCATTGTTGACGGCTTTAGGCCGCCCGCGACCCCAGTCGGGCGCCAAGCCCTAATGCCCCCTCGCCAGGAGGTGGTTCGCGCCTTCGATTAGCGAGTGAGACAGAAGCGCCAATACGCCGATGCTAAACACGCCCACTAGCCATCCGACCAGGATCGCCAGTCCGTCGAACTCGATTAGGCCAAACCCGAACGCTACCAGCGCCAGAGCCGGCAACAGATGGCCGAACGGAATGGGCATGAAACTAGCCAAGGCCAGAACGAACGCCGCGGTCCCGAGCAAGCGGTCTCCCACGGGGTTGAACAAACCTTGAAAACGCGGCTTCACCACCAGCTCGGCGCGGCGCAGGGTCGGCAGGATGCGCAGGCTCATGGCGATGAACGTCGCTCGCGACACTCCACGATCCATCATCGTACGGGGCAACCAGAGCCGTGGGCTGCCGAGCATGATTTGGAAGGTGATGAGCACGAGAGGCACGCCGATCACCAGCGATACCCCTGGCGGCATCGGAAGGGCGTTTGGAATTGAGAAGATCAGCAGCAGCGCCCCAAAAGCCCGTTCGCCGAAGTGGTTCACAAGGTCTCGAACCGTCACGGTCTCGTTGGCCGTGGCCGCCAATTGAAGCATCACGTTCGAGATCGATTGGCGCCGGAAGAATATGTTGAGCGCCGCGGGCGGCAGGTCCGACGGTTCGATCGGAGATGTCCCGCTAGTTTTCACCCGCCGCACTTGGACCTCTCCATTCTAAGGCCAATCGCCTCCAACAATTTCAATTTCACATGCGGCCCCGGGGCCTAGGCCAGGCCTAGCGCATAACGTCGGCAGTGCTCGAGATAGGCCGCCTCGTGGGCGGCGGTCAGCTCAACGACGCTCGTCCACAGCCAAGACGGAGCGTCCAGACCGCCGGTGCGATTGCGCGACAGCTCGTCGAGCCACGCCCGGCGCGTGGTTTCGTCCATCTGCCGGCCATGCGCGTCGCCGACGACGCGGGCCAACGACTGGGCAGAGGCCATCGCCTCATCAGGGGCCAGGCCGCTGAGTCCGATCTTCATGTCCTGGGGCATCAGTTCGCGCACGATGACTGACTTGCCAAGGAGCCGGCAGGCGGCCATGCGGTCGCCGAGGTTGGGCGACAAGGCCCGCGCCCCGGCGGCGACCCGCTCGGCGTTGTCGCGCGGCATCACGGCTCGCGGGTCGCGGGTCGCGGGGGGCGGCGGCCTTGATCGCTTCCTTGATGTCGACAAAGCAGATGTCGGTCTCGCCGTCATCGCCCTCGACCGCCACCAGCGCGGCGTAACGCAGACGGCCAAGCGAGCTTGCAGCCCTTCATCCAGTAGGCGGCGTCCAGTAGGCGCAGCTCGGAGCCGTTATCGCGTGACTTAAGGCTGGTCACCAGCTCGCTGACTCGATCGCCGAGGCACAACTCTTCCAGCGCGCGGTGTTCGGCCCTGCCCACTGGCCAGAAGCGCTTGCCAAGCGTGGTCCTGGGCTCGACGCCCTGCAAACGCTCCGCGGCGAGATGCTTCCAGCTGCGCTTGGCCGCCTGGTTCAAAACGGCCCCGATCATTGGCGGATGGCGCGACTTGGCGTCGAAATCCTCGGCCAGAGCGGCTTCGTAGCCCTCGATCAGGCCCTCGATCATCCGCGCGTTAACGACGCCAGGCAGGTCCGAGCCCCGTGCGGCCGACGCCAACGACAGGCCCAGCCGGATGAGGTCGTGGGCCGGGTTGCCGATCACCGTCTGGTCGAGGTCGCGGATTTGGATGTCGACACGCCCCCTCGCATCGGCAAGCGGCCCGAGGTTTCCAAGATGGCAGTCGCCGCAGATCCAGATCGACGGCCCGGCGGGCAGTCGGCAGCCGCTGGCGTCCAGCCACTCGTAAAACCGCACTGTGTTACCGCGGACATAGGCGTGTGCCGAGCGGGCCATCTTAAGGTTTCGCGTGCGGGTCAGGATCGGTCCGCGCTCCGACGGACGAGGTGCCCCTCGCGCCTTAACCGAATCCTTCACGCTCATCGCACCCCGAACCTTCGCCGTTTTCCAACGCTATCCACAACGGCGCGCACGCCGCGCTGTTCCGCGCGCTGTTCCCGCCATAGCCCGGACTCCACAGACGAAGCCGCAACCGTCGGCGGCGATGAGACTTCGCTGACGCCCCTCCCCGCGTGTCCCCATGGCCCTGCCCGAGCTTCCCCCGTTGGCGAGAGCCAGACTCCGGTGAGACCGCCCGCCCTACTACCGGGCGTCGCCTTCGCTTGATGTGATGGGGCGAGGCGCGCGGCTTGGCGCACGCCTCGCGGGTGTGGGAGCGCCGCTGTCCTTAGGAAGACAGGCGCTAAGCGCAGCCCCTCAATGTAATTCCGCGAAGGGTACGCGAAGCTGATCGCCGGCGACGTAGGGGCGCCGCCTTCAGACCTTTGTCATGTGCTAGGCCCTGCCCCCAAGAGCCGCGAGCACGGCGGCCGGGGTGATGGGGATATGCCGCAGGCGCACACCGACGGCACGGAAGATGGCGTTGGCGATTGCGGGAGCGATAACGGTCGTCGCCGGCTCACCCAAACCAACGGGGACCTCGACACTGTCGACGAACTGGATGTCCAGCTCCGGCGTGTCGGAGATCCGCAGCGGCATATAGGTGTCGAGGTTCAAATCCTTCACCTGGCCGTTCACAAACTCGGTGCCCTCGTGCAGGGCCATGCTGAGACCCCAGAGCGCCGCGCCTTCGGTCTGGGCCCGGGCGCCGTCCGGATCGACGATTGTTCCGGCGTCGGTGACCACAGTCAGCTTTTGGACCGTCACCACGCCGGTCGTCCGATCGACACGGACGCGGGCCACGCAGGCCACCCAGGTAGGCATATCGCGTTCCTGGCCAAAGCTGGTGGCGAGGCCCAGGGCGGTGTCCTTGGGCAGGGACTGGCCCCAGCCGGCGGCCTGGGCCGCGCGGCGCACGACCTCGGCCTGACGCTTGGCGCCGCCCTTGGTGCTGGCGTCGCTTCCCGCATTGGCGCCCGCGCCGGTCAACAGTTTGAGGCGCAGGGCGACTGGATCGGTCTTCAGGTGATGGGCGGCCTCGTCGATGAAGCTTTCGCTCGCCCAATTGGTCCAGCCCGGCCCCACCGATCGAAGCCAACCAGGACGGAAGGTCTCGTTGGCCAGGTCATTGTTGATGGCCCGCACCTTGTGGGCGCCCACCTCGTACCAATGGTCGGCGCCGGAAATGGCGAAGGGGTCGTAGGCCACGCCGTTCTTGCCCTTGGGCATCAGGGCTGGCGCATTGGCCAGGGTCGGCCAGCCGGCGGCGGCGTGATGCTCCTGGGCCAGGATGTTTCCCGCGCCGTCGAACGCCATGCGCACGGTCTGGACCGAAGGCGATCGCACCGAGTCGAAGCGAACGTCGTCCTCCCGGGTCAGCACCAGCTTGACCGGCTTGCCCAGCGCCTTGGCCGCCAGGGCGGCGGGCACCGCGTAGTCGCCGTTCAGTCGTCGCCCAAAGCCGCCACCCAGCATGTAGGTGCGCATGATGATCTTGGTTTGGGGGCGATCCAGCGCCTTGGCCAGGGTGGGCAGGATCAGGCTCTGCCACTGGTTTCCGGTGTGGATCTCCATCACCCCGTCCTTCTCGAAGGCCAGGGCGTTCAGCGGCTCGAGCTGAAAGTGCAGCACGGTGGCGTTGGTGTAGGTCTGCTCAAGCACCGACTTGGCGGCCTTGAAAGCCGGGGCCGTGTCGGCGGTCTTGGTGTCCAGCAGCGCGCCGACATCGGGCTTGGCGATCAGACCAGCGGCGTGGTCCTGCAGGTCCTTTTCCGAAACGGTCGCGCCGGGCCCCGCCGTCCACGTCACCTTGACTAGCTCCGAGGCGCGAAGGGCCGCGGCATAGCTTTCGGCGATCACCAGCACCCAGCCCGGCACGGTGTCGGACGGATCTTCAATGGTCAGGCAGCGCAGGTAACCCTTGACCTTCTTGGCGGCGCTGTCGTTGACGGAGACTACCTTAGCCCCGTGACGCGTGGGCGGCAGCTTGGGTCGCGCGTACACCATGCCCGGGGCCTTGGCGTCGATCCCGTAGACCGCCGTGCCGTTGGTCTTGGCGGCGATGTCCAGCGCCCTGCCCGGCTTGCCGATGAGCTTGCGCTCGGCCGCCGACTTGATCGGCAGCTTGGCCAACTCCTCGGGCGTGAATTGGCGCGCCACGCCGCCGCGCTTGACGATGTCGCCGTACGAGATCGAACGACCGCCGACATGGACCATGCCGCCGCGCGCCGTCCCGCCGGCAGGCGAGACGTTTAGCAACTTGGCGGCGGCCTCGACCAGGGCGATCCGACCCGCCGCGCCGGCTTGGCTGAAGATCGGGAAGGTCTGCCACACCGACCAGCTGCCGCCAGTGACCATCAACCCCCACCTGGGATCGGAGTCGACATGGACGATCCGCACCTTGTCCCAGGCTACGTCCAGCTCGTCCGCCAGAATGCGGGCCAGCGCGGTGCCCACATGCTGCCCCATCTCGGCGCGGATGATGTTGACGGTGACGATCCCCTCGCCGTCGATGGCGAACCACAGGGTCGGCTCGAACCGAGGCCCTTCGCTGGCGGGGGGCGCCCCGCCGGGGACGGCCGGGTCCATGGCCGCCTCGACCAGGGCCGAGAAGCCGAAAGCCAGGCCCGCGCCCGTCGAAAAGATCAGGAAATTACGGCGCGAGAAAACGTGGCCGGCCCCGCCTCCCCGCTTTTCCCTCAGGGGTGGAAGACGGCTCACGACTTGCCCCCCATCGCGGCGGCGGCCTGTTTGATCGCCGCCCGGATGCGGGCGTAGGTCATGCAGCGACACAGATTGCCGCTCATCGTCGCGTCGATGTCTTGGTCGGTGGGCGCGGGGAAGTCCTTGAGCATGGCCGCGGCCTGCATGATCTGGCCCGACTGGCAGTAGCCGCACTGGGGGGTCTGCAGCTCCAGCCACGCCTGCTGCACCGGATGTTGGCCGGCGGGGTCCAGCCCCTCGATCGTGGTCACCTCGGCGCCTTCGACGGCGCTGACCGGCGTGATGCACGAGCGGGTCGCCCGCCCGCCGACATGGACGGTGCAGGCTCCGCACATGCCGATCCCGCAGCCGAACTTCGTGCCGGTCAGGCCGATGTCGTCGCGGATCACCCACAGCAGGGGCGTATCCTCATCTGCGTCGATGGAGACCGGCCGACCGTTGATCGTGAACTGGGTCATGGCTGGCTCACTTTCCCTGCGCGCGGATCGCCGCGACCTTTTTCTTGAGATCCGGCCAAGCCGGCTTGTCGGTGCGGGTGGCGCGCAGATAGGCGGCCAGCTCGGCGACATCGGCGTCGCTGAACCGGTTGAAGCTGGGCATCACCACCCCCGGCGCGCCGTCTTTGGCGCTGACGCCATAGAGCACTACCCGGATCAGGTTCGTCGGATCGTCTAGATTGACGGCGCTGTTGAGGGCGAGATCCGGCCGCAGCGGATTGGGCTGGCCCACGCCGTTGTAGTGGCAAGAGGCGCAGGCGGCGGTGTAGAGCCGCGCGGCTGGGTCGTTCTGTGGCCCGACGTTCAAGCGGTCGGCGACAGAGGCGCGCCGCAAGGCCTGCTCCAGGGCTCCCGCGCGGCCGGCCGATCCGTCGATGTCGGCGAAATAGACCGCCAGGGCCTGGATGTCGGCGTCGGGCAACTTGATCAGCCCGTCGTGAACCACCGGCGCCATCGGTCCCGCGGCGACACCGTGATAGCGGCTGACCCCCGTCCGGAGATAGGCAACCAGTTCGGCCTGGTCCCAGGGCGCGGGCGAGGGATTGGCCGCGGTCAGCGGCGGGGCGATCCAGTTGTCGATGGCGGCGCCGGCGAAGGCCTTGTCGCGCTTCTCCGCGCCCAGGAAATTGCGCGGCGTGTGGCAGGCCCCGCAGTGGCTGATCCCTTCGGCCAGGTACGCCCCGCGGTTCCAGGCGGCGCTCTTGGCGGCGTCGGGCTCGAAGCGTCCGGGCTTGAAGAAAAGCAGCTTCCAGCCGGCCTGCAGGGCGCGAATGTTGAGGGGGAACGGGACGGTGTTGTGTTTGGCCGGCGCGACCACCGCCGGCCGCGACATCATGTAGGCGTACAGCGCCGAGATATCCGCGTCCGACAGCTTGGTGAAATGGTCATAGGGCAAGGCGGGGAATAGGTGTGATCCGTCGCGGGCCACGCCCTCGCGCATCGCGCGGCCGAAAGCCGCCTCGGACCACGTCCCGATCCCAGTCTTCAGGTCCGGCGTGATGTTGGTCGAATAGATCGTGCCAAAGCTGGTCTTTACCGGATAACCACCGGCGAACGGCTGACCACCCTTTGTAGTGTGACAGGTCGAGCAGTAGCCGGCTCCGGCAAGCACCTCGCCGCGCGCCACCAGTTCCGGCGAGAAGCTAGAGGACGCGGGCGGCGCGATCTCGCCGATGGCTGGACGCCAGGCGAACACGCTGAAACCGACCAATCCCACGACCGCCACGACAAGCAGTCCGACAAGGATACGTTTCAGCACGGTGAGCCCTCTCGACGGTCTCGTTCGGGGGCGCCAAGCCCAGCCGCGACAAGGCCACATCCGATAAGTCTGCGAGCAAACCTCGCCCTCGGCAAGACTGGCGCGACTTCTGAGAAGCGATCGCAGCGAGATCGTCCGCCGCCTGTTCCAGCATCCGCCTTTCGGCTGATCCGCACCCGAGTCAGTCCGCCGAACCCCGCGCGCACATAGGCATGCGCCGACCGGGCCATCCTAAGGTTTGGGGCGCCGGCCAGGACCGGCTCTCGCTCCGAAGGCTTAGGCGCTCCGCGCCCCTCCCCCGACCTGTTCCTGTCCATCGCGCCCCCGCCGACTTTCACTTTTCCGCCGCAGCCATCAACAACGACCCGCGAGCGGCGCCGTTCCACATGTTTTCCCATGCAGACAGCGACGACCGAAGCGATTGCCGCACCGCGTTCCAAAGGCGCAGCGTTCTTGGATGTCGCGCGTTGCCTTGGCGACCGAGCCTGGCGTTCGAGCCTGGTTTTTCCTTCCACAACGAGACATCAGGATCAGCCATGACCCAACCGGTCAGCCAGGCAAAACAAGCCAAAGCAAAAGCCGACGCTGTTGGCCAGGCGCGCGCGCTCGCGCCCGAAGTGCCAGCGCGAATTGGCTCGACGCCAGCAACGAAGTTTCGCGGCAATCCCGAGATCTTCGGCCGACTGGTCGAGGATCACGACAAGCACCGCGCCCTCCTCGCTATGATCGAGGCGACCGCCCCGAACGACCCCGCCAGAAAGGCGCTGTTCGAGGAGTTCGTTCGCGACGTTCACGGCCACGCCGCGGCGGAGGAACAGGCGCTTTGGTCAACGGTGATGCGTAACCCCGAGACCACTGAATTCGCCCGACACGCGGTTGGCGACCACCACAAACTCGACAAGCTGATGGCCGACGCCGCGGCGCGCGACATCACCTCATCGGGCTGGCTGACCCATTTCGCCACGCTGAAGGACGAGTACCTCGAGCACATTCTCGAGGAGGAGACAGAGCAGTTTCTGGAGGCCGAAAAGGTCCTGTCGGAAGCGGACCAGCGCTACATGCGGAAGGTCTTCGAGCGTCGGAAGAAGGCCGAAAAGGCCGCGGCCGTGATCGAGAAGAAGATCGCCTTGAAGCCGGTGGCATAGGCCATATGTCGGGAGCGACCATCAAGCGGGATCTCACGCCCTCCACCCTAAACCCAGCAGGCTAAAAGCGGCCCGATACGCTGAGCTCGAAGCGTCGGCGACGGGGATCGCCCCGATAGTCGTAGCCCATGTTGTTGGGATCGGCGACGATCGGCGGGCTTGAGTCTAGGAGGTTCTGAACGGCGAAACGGACATTGAGCGACTCAAGCCCATGGCCTGCCGGTATGTCGAACCGGCGGCGCGCGGTGAGGTCGAGGTATAGGCGCGACGGGGTGTAGGTCCGCGTCTGGTTGTAGGCGGCGTTTTGGGCGACAACCTTGCTGTACGCCGAGAAGCGCGGGCTGGAGCGGCCGAGATATTGCGCGTTTAGGTCCAGGCTCAGCAGTCCACGCGCCCACTGGACCCCGGCGTTCCCCCGCCACCTCAAGGGGTCCTCGCGATAGCCGACACGGTCGAGCCACGGCGTTCCCGGACGGCGCTGGGTCTTTAACGTAGGCTGCCAGGTTCCCGCGCCATAAAGCAGGGTCTCCCCCTGGAGCACCCTGGGAAGCGCCCAGTCGAGGTTCACGTCGACGGTCTCGGCGATGGTGCGCCCGACATTGCCCAAGACGCCGTTTATCGCGACGATGCGGCCCGCCGTGTAACCCAACGCCGCGTCCGCCGCCGATAAGGGCTCCCGCACGACGCGGCCGGGATAAAGCGCCTCTGCGTTGATGAGGTCTTGGCCGCCGATGCCGATGGGGTTGATTTCGCCCTTGGCCTCGACTCGTGAGGCGTCGATCGACACGCGTGGGCCGTTTCGGCCCGACGGGTTGATCACGACGCCGATGGACCGCGTCAGGCCGGTTTCCTGGCCGATGCCATGCCAGCCGCGCTGGGCCACGGCGAACGGGCCGTCGGCGATAACCGGTCGCCCGCCGCGCTCGGGGTCCGTGAAGGGGTAGGCGCCGAAACTGGTGGGGACGATGGCCAGCTCCTGCAACTGGGTGATGTCGGGCGGCGTCTTTCCGGTCGCGGCGCTGGCGCGGATCATCAGCCAGTCGGTCGGAAAGCTCCGAACGCCGGCCGTGTAGACATCCGCGGTGTTGCGAACCGTGGCCATGGTCTGCGTGGTGGCGACGCCGGTCAGGACGGTGTCGGGAAAGGTCGTCTTCACCTCGTCGCGCCGCAGGGCGAGCTGGAGCTCGAGGCCACGCGCCGGGACGAAGCGGGCGTCGCCGGCCATTACGGGCGCTCGAAACTCCGCATAGGCTGAAGTGACACGCTGTGTGCGGTCGTTGGTGGCGTAGGTGGAGCGCCCGCCCGCGCCAAAGGTGACATAGTTCACCCGCGGCATCCGCTCTCGCCGAACCTCCGTCAGCAGCGTCGCGGTCAAAGGGCCGCCCGGAAGCGTGAGGATTGGGCCCGCCGCGCGGATGACGCCGCTGCTGAAATCCGTGGTCAGCCGGGTGCGCTCGCCGGACGGGACGGCATAGGCCATCGCCGCCGCCTGCAGGCTCGCATAGTCGCCCAGCGGAATGACCGGCGGCTGGCCAGCGGGCCCGGCCAGGCCGTTCCACAGCGCGGACTCTATGCCGTAGATCGTTCTGCCGTCGCGCCGACGCTCCAGGATCGATCGCCCCAATGTGTAGTCAGCGGACGCCTGCCAGCGGCGAGGAAGGCTCGCGATCAGCCCGCCCGTGGCGCGGCTGACATCGGTCGTCGTGATCTTCTTGTCGGCGAGGCCAGGCACGGGGAAATAGAAATAGACCGTGTTGGCGAACAGGTTGCCGGGCGCGTTGGCCTGGGTTTCGCTACGGAAACCCGGATGCCGCGTGGCGTAGTTCCAGCTGCGGTCATGGAGTGAGAAACCGTCGGCGAAGGCCTCGACATGATCGCTGAACCGGCGGCGGACACTGAACAGCAGCGATCGGGTCTGCGGCGTCGAGACCAGCGAGGTGTCGTCGCCGGCCATGCCCGCCGCCGGATCGGCGGGCAATTTGCCGGCGTTGGCGGCGAGCACCGCGGCCTTCTCCTGGTCGGAGCCCTGGAACCCGATCGGCAGGAAGCTGTAGCTGCCGGCCAGAACCGCGCCGCCGTAGGCTGGGTCCAGGCGCAACGGGTCGCCCTGACTGGTGCGGACCGTGATCGCGTTGACGGGCCTCTGTTGCAGCAGAAAGGCGGGCGCGCCGTTGGCGGCCTGCCATCCCAGGGACCGACGCGCATAGTCTCGCCGGCCTACCGTGAGGCGCTGCGCGGCGCTGTACGACGCCGCCAGCATCACGTCGGTGCGCCCATGGTCGGGCGTGAAGCCGATCCGCGCCTCGACGCGGCCCCGCCCCGCGTCGCCGCGGCTTGAGAGACCGGATTCCACGGTCAGGTCCGCGCCGCGATAGTCGCGCTTCAGCACTACGTTGACGACGCCGCCGATGGCGGTCGGGCCATGGATGCCGCCGGCCGTCGCGGTGAGCACTTCGATGCGCTCGACCGCGCCCATGGGGATCGCGTTGATATCGCTCTGCTCGAACCCCGCAGTGTCCGAAGGCAAGCTGGGCAGTCTGCGGCCATCGACCAGAACCAGGGTCCTCTGTTGACCGATCCCGCGCAGATTGATCGCGGAATTGGCTCCAACGGGCGCGTTGACGTTCTGGACGGGTGAAATCACCTGCCCGTTCGCCGGTAAGCGCTCCCGCAGGAGCTGATCAAGATTGTCGTGAGGCGCGACGTCCAGCAGGCGCGCGCCGATAACGGTATAGGGCTGAATGTCGTTCTGTGTCCGACGGATGTCGGCGTTCTGGGTGCGCCGCCCGACGACAAGCAGTTCCGACACCGCGCCATCGCCCTGGTCGGCGAGCTCGCTCTTCGGCAGTTCGAAGAGGACAAAGACACCGTCAGGCGTGATCCGATAACCGACGCCGGAACCGCCGGTCAGTAGAGCGATTGCCCGCTCGGGCGTCAGGCGGCCCTTGACGGCCGGCGCGCGACGACCCCGCACCACGTCGGCCGCGTAGAGCACCTCAATGCCATTCTCGCGCCCCAGTTCGGCGAGCGCGTCCTGTAAAGATCCGGCGCGAATATCGACGAAAACCGTCGCGGCGCGCGCGGCTTCAGCCGGCCCGGCGATCATTATCAGAACGAGCGCCAAGTCCCGGAACCGACGCTGACGCCGGTGACGCATCATTTTCCCCAAGCCCCCGAGACCCAGGCCGAAGCGGCGAAGGCTCGCGATGAAAATATCACGGAACGCGGGTTTTGTTCGACGCATCGCTCAGCGCCAACTATCGGCTCGTCCGCAAAGCGTGAGGGTTTGCCCGGAGCCTGCGTTCCCCCTCCTAGGCGCGGTCGGTTCCGCGCCATCCAGGAGGAAAGCAGGTGCGCAAGCTCGCCCCGGTCGCGTTGGCGGCCCTCATCCTTTCGGCCTCGGCCCTGAGCGCGCCCGTCCAGGCGCAGGTCAAACCCTACCCCGCCGACTTCAAGATCCAGGACATCGCGACCAACGGCGCGACGATCCACGTCCGGGTCGGCGGCAAGGGCCCGGCCGTCGTGCTGCTGCACGGCTATGGCGAAACCGGAGACATGTGGGAGCCGATGGCCGTCGAACTGGCCAAGACCCACACCGTCATCGTGCCCGACCTTCGGGGTCTGGGCCTGTCGTCCAAGCCGGTCTCTGGCGGCTACGACAAGAAGACGCAAGGTCAGGACGTGGCCGGCGTGCTCGCCGCCCTGAAGGTCGGCCAAGTCGACCTCGTCACCCACGACATCGGCAACATGGTCGGCTACGCCTTCGCCGCCGAGCATCGCGACCGCGTCCGCCGCTTCGTGCTGATCGACGCACCGCTGCCGGGCGTCGGGCCGTGGGACGAGATCCTCAAGAACCCGCTGCTGTGGCACTTCCGCTTCGGCGGACCGGACATGGAGCGCCTCGTGGCCGGCCGCGAGCGTATCTATCTCGATCGTTTCTGGAACGAGTTCTCGGCCAACCCGTCGCGCTTCACCGAGGCCTCCCGCGAGCACTACGCCAAGCTCTACGCCCTGCCCGGCGCCATGCATGGCGGCTTCTCGCAGTTCGCCGCCTTCGACCAGGACGCCGTCGACAACAAGGCCTTCCTGGCTCAAGGCAAGCTAACCATGCCGGTCCTGGCCCTGGGTGGCGAGAAGTCGTTCGGGCCGATGATGGCGACGGTGATGCGCTTCGCCGCCAGCAACGTCACCGAGGGCGTCGTGCCGGATTCTGGCCACTGGATCATGGAAGAGAACCCCAAGGCCACGGTGACGATGGTCCGCGACTTCCTGGAGGCAAAGCCATGAGTCGCCGTCTCGCGATCACCACCATCGGCCTGCTGCTCCTGGCCGGCGCCGCGTCGGCCCAGGAGCGCCAGTTGCGCCTGACGCCGTCCGAAATCGCCGCCCTCAACGCGGGAGGCGCGACCGCCGGAACCTCGGGCGTCACCGGCATTCGCACGACCGTACTCTACGGCGACCCGACCAAGGCTGGCCCCTATACGATCGCGCTCCGGGTGCCGCCTAACATGCGGATCGCCGCGCACAGCCATAGGGACGAGCGCACCGCCGTGGTCGTCTCGGGCGTCTGGAGGTTCGGCTACGGCCGCAAGGCCGACGCGGCATTGGTGAAGACGCTGCCGCCGGGCAGCTTCTACAGCGAGCCGGCCGGCGTAGATCACTTCGCCATGACCGGTCCCGAAGGCGCCAGCGTCTATATCTCTGGCTTTGGGCCCACCAGCACCGACTATGTCGAGGCGAGCGACGCGCCGAAGCCCTAGGCCCGCGAATATTTCCACCAAGATGGGGAGCAAGGTCGTCCTTGCTCCCCCCTTTTTGCTTAGTGTCCAACAGCGCGCAGGACGATGTCCGCGAACCCCTCGGAGGTTTCCTTGCGGTTCCAGTCGCGCTGCAGCTCGCAGGCGACCTGAATCCAGCTGACCGGCTTGGCGCCCGCCTGGACGATGCGGTCAATGCCCGCGCGGTGCGCCAGCTCCGACGTGCCGCCCACCGCGTCGACCACGGCGAAGACCTCATAGCCCTCGTCCAGCGCGTCCAGAGCTGGGAACGCCAGGCAGACCTCGGTCCACAGCGCGACCATGATCAACTTCTGGCGGCCGGTCGCCTTCACGGCGGCGACGAAGTCCTCGTCCTCCCAGGCGTTGATGGCGGTGCGGTCGATGGGTTGGACGCCGGGAAGGACGTCGGTGATTGGCGTGATGGTCGGCGTATTGAGGCCGGTGGCGACGTTGACCGTCGTCAGCACCACCGGCAGGCCATAGAGGCGCGCGGTCCTGGCCAGGTTGGTCACGTTGGCGATCAGCAGGCGCTTTTCCATCGTGACGATGGACGAGACCTGCACGGGCTGGAAGTCGATGATCAGCAGGGCGGCGTTCCGCGGAGTCAGCAGGTGGTCCGCTAGCGGATCACGAATGGTGGTCGGCGATGTCATTGGGGTCCTCGCTCTGGGGTTCCGAGCGAAGAAAGCTGTCGATGGGCTGGTCCCCTCGAGCCCGCGACGCTCCATCAGGGAGAACGCCGTCCTTTCGAAAATCCTCAACGAAAATAATACCTAGCGTCGCGTGGAGACCAGTTCGTAGGTGTTCGCGTCACGGGCCATCATCCGCACCGGCAGCACCTCGGACACCGAGCGCCCGAAGCGCTTGATATCCCCCGTCTTGAAGACGCCGGTGATGCGCAGGGCGGCGACTTTCGGATCCTTGATGACGATCTGTGCGCGCGTGTAGCGGTTCAGCAGCCTGATGGCCTCGGACAGAGGCTGGTCGTGAAATTCGACCACGCCCTGCCGCCAGGCGAGCGCCGCGTTCAGGTCTGTGCGCGCCACCTTGCCGGCGGCGTTCTTCTGGGCGGAATAGGCTTCCCCGGGCTTGAGCTTCACCGGCGGCGCGCCGGTACGCCCCTGGGCCATGCCGACAGAGACGCTGCCCTCGGCCAGCACGACGCGCATCCCTTCCGCGTCCAGCTTTACGTCGAACTGCGTGCCGAGCGCCGTGATGACCCGTTCGGCGGCCTGCACGGCGAAGGGGCGCTGGCGATCATGCGCGACGTCGAAGAAGGCCTGGCCCTTCAGCAGGCGGATATCGCGGCGGCCATTGGCGAAAGCCACATCGACGGCGGTGTCGGAGTCCAGGGTAAGACGGGTGCCGTCGGGCAGGTCGACGATCGATTTCTGGCCCGCGCCGGTCACGTAATCCGCGCGGCCGATCGCGTACAGTGACGGCGCCGCGCCAGCCGCTACCTGGACCGGAGACGGCCGCCGTCCAGGCCATTCCTCGCGAATACCGACCAGGAGCGCCGCCGAGACGGTGAGCGCCCCGATCGAGGCGGCGATGAGCCAGGGGCGCGGCGACCTCGCCGCCGGCTCCGGTCCCGCTCGGCGAGCGGCGCGCGTCAGGGCCGCGATAAGGTCGTTCTCATCGGCGTCGTCGAGAACGCCCCACACACGATGGGCCTGGGCCCAGGCCTGGCGGTTCTCCTCGCTCTCCTCCAGCCAGGCGGCAAACTGCTCGCGCTGGGGCGACCGGTCGAGATCCTCTTGGGCCAACCAACGCGCGGCGGCCTGAGCGGGCGTGAGGCGGCTCATCGGGCGCCTCCCACGTGGGCCATCAGGTGCTCGATGGCGCGGACCATATGCTTCTCCACGGCGCTGACCGATAGGCCCAGCTGCTGGGCGATGGCTTGATGGCGAAGGCCATCGATACGGCGAAGCAGAAAGATCGTTCTGGTGCGTTCGGGCATGGTCATCAGGGCGGCGGCCGCTGCGTTAAGGGCCTGCTTGCCGGCGTAGATGCGCGCCGGGTCGAAGTCCCGCTCGCCATGGAGTTCGGGGTCCAGCGCGACGTGCTCGTCCGCCCGCCGGACCGTACGGCGGCGGTAGCGGTCGGCCAACACGCTGGCGGCGATCTGGAAGATGTAGGCGCTGGCGTGATCGGCGCTGTCGGGCGTGCCCCGCACGGTGAGCCGCAGGAAGACTTCCTGGACCAGATCCTCAACCTCGCTCGCGTTGCGGATCCGCCGACGGAAATACGAGGCCAAGGGTCCGCGCATCGCCGCGGCCTGCCGGGCGAAGGCGTCCGCGCGCGCGGCGACGTCCGAAGCATCCCTCATGGGCCCCTCTCGCGCCATTCCCATCAGAGACTCCGCCGCCTGTCCAATGACCAGGAGAGATGCGTGGTCATAAGGGCGGAACGCAGCCGCGCGCGAAGTCCTCACTTCACGCCGAGAGAGGGTGAGGAAATCTCGTCGACCTGCGTTCGACCGGGAGGAAGGGCATAGCGATTGGGGATGTCGGAATGGGTGCTGTCGATAAAAGCCAGAAGGTCTTCGGCGCGCGGACCTTGGCGCTTGCCCCGTGGCAAGAGCGCAAGGTGCTCAGATACGTCGAGGAACATCTTGGCCAGCCGATCAGAACCTCGGAACTCGCGAGCCTGGTCGGTCTCGGCGCCAGCCAGTTCTCCCGTCGTTTCAGGGGCAGCTTCGGGCTTCCTCCGCGCGCATACATGATCCGCACCCGCCTGGACCGCGCGAAAGCCATGATGCGGCAAAGCCGCGCTACGCTCTGCGAGATCGCCTTGGACAGCGGCTTCTGCGACCAAGCCCACATGTCCCGGCTCTTTCACGCGTTCGTCGGAGAGACGCCCCGGCGTTGGCGTCGAGACAACAGGCTCGCGATCTGACAGCCCCCCCTCGAACGAAAGGCTTCAACATGCACACGCCCTTTGCCAGCAAACTAGGATTTGGCGCCGCGCCTCTGGGAAACATGTTCCGTGACATTCCCGAGCAAGAGGCCTTGGCGACGGTCGAAGCCGCTTGGACCGCCGGCATCCGCTACTTCGACAACGCTCCCTTGTATGGAGCGGGCCTCGCCGAACTGCGTATGGGCGAGGCGCTCGCGGGCAAGCCCCGCGACGAGTACGTCATCAGCACCAAGGTCGGCCGGATCATTCTGGACGAAGTGGAGTCCCCGCAGGACCGCGACCTCGGCGAAAAGAGCGGCGTCTTCCAGCACGGTCGTCCGAACAAGGTCGTGAACGACTATTCCGAGGACGGCGCCTACCGCTCGATCGAGGGCAGCCTCAAGCGGTTGCGCACCGACCGTATCGACATCGTCTTCATCCACGATCTGGCGCAGGACTTCTATGGCGACCAATGGCTCGGCGTTTTCGAGACCGCCCGCCTAGGCGCCTTCAAGGCGCTTGATCGTCTCAAGGACGAAGGCGTCATCAAGGGCTGGGGTCTTGGCGTCAATCACGTCGAACCGATCGAATTGCTGCTGGCTCTGGAGGAACCCCGCCCGAACATCTTCCTGCTGGCCGGGCGCTACACCCTGCTCGATCATGACCGCGCCCTGCAGCGGTTGATGCCCAAGGTCGCCGAGCGTGGCCTGGGCATCGTCGTCGGCGGCCCCTATAGCTCCGGAGCCCTGGTCGGCGGCCAGAACTTCGAATACGCCCCGGCCAGCCCCGCGATCCTCGACAAGGTGGCCAGGATCAAGGCCATCGCCGACCGATACGGGGTCGGTATGAAAGCGGCTGGCCTGCAGTTTTCCCTGGCCAATCCCGCCGTCGCGGCCGTCATTCCCGGGGCTAGCCGTCCCAGCCGCATCGCCGAGGACCGCGCCGCGCTGGAGGTCGTCATTCCCGCCGACTTCTGGCGTGAGCTCCGACAGGCGGGCTTGGTCCATCCAGCGGCGCCCCTGCCGCTCGTCGCGTGATCCGCGGTCGGCGGTCCCAAGGCGGCGCCCTTCGGCGCGTCAACCCGGGCATCGACCAGCGGGCGGAACAACGCTCGCGGCCTTCCAGCAAGCGGACCTTGCAAACGCCAGCGATGAGTCAGACTTCTCCGTTCGGCGGGCCGGGCACGCCGCCTTCCCATCCGTGGACGGGGCTTCCGGACGGAGAAGCCCACTAGCAGCGCCAGCGGCGCTGGCGCGCTCAGTCGCGCTTTGGCGTAGTCTGGCGCGCGCAGATGAAACCGAGTGGGAATTATCGCGCGACGCTTACTATAGCGAAGGCACGGCGTTCTCCGAATGGAAGCCGGCACGACGCTCGAACAACCGAGCCCGCGCGACCTTCGTAAACTGTTTCACGCAGCTGAGCTTCACACCTTGGGCCCCTACCCGAAGACCTGAATTCGCCACTTGCTGCCGTTGGCACACCTTCAGGAAGACAACCTTCCTCCAATGGCGCGGCCTGCTTGGCCTCTACTCCACTCGGCTCATCCAACGACATTCAAGCGGCAGAGTCTGGCCGCGCATAGGCAACATAAGGGTGCGAGACTACGGACATGAGCTCGTCGGCGCCTTGGATATTGGATTTTACATCTCTGGCATGAGATTTGAGAGCGTGACACCTTCTAGGCGGCTCACTCTCGTATGACTGTCTTCGCCGACGCGCATGGATTATGCATCGATGCATGAACGAAGCGCGCCTCGACTGGGACGACTTACGCCTTTTTCTCGCCATCGCCAGGGCGGGCACGCTAACGGCCGCCGCACCGCAGTTGCGGTTGAGTCAACCGACCGCGGGGCGACGCCTGAGGTCTCTGGAGGAGGCCTGCGGCTGCGCGCTGTTCCAGAGGAGCGCGAGCGGCTTTCGCCTGACCGACGAGGGCGAGGTCATGTTGCGGCGCGCCGAGCGCATGGAGGAGGAGGCGCTTGCCCTACAAAGGCAGTTCGCCGGCAAGGGCGGCGAACTTGAGGGTCATCTGCGGGTATCGTGCTCCGACTGGTTCGCACATCTTGTGGTGGCCCCCGCCACGGCTGCGTTCAGCCTGCTAAACCCTCGGATCACCGTGGAGATCGTCGCCGACTTCCGCCTGCTAAGCCTGGACCGCCGCGAGGCGGATGTGGTGTTTCGCTTCCTGCCCTTCGACATGCCTGACATCATCCAGCGACGCTTCACCCACGTTCGTTACGACCTGTTCGCCGCGACGAGCTACCTGGAGCAAAGGGGGGCGCCGAACGAGTCCGCCGACGGTCAGGACCATGCGCTGATCACGATGGATAGCCAGTTCGATACTGTCGCCGATGTCACTTGGCTCCGGCGGCGCTTTCCCCGCGCCCATTTCGCGATCCGCAGCAACAGCCGCGAGGCCCAGGCCATAGCCTGCGCGCGCGGGGCGGGGATGGCGGTGCTGCCCGCGGTGCTGGGCCAGCAGTGGGGACTGACCCGCGTCGAGGTCGGCGAGCCCCTGCCGGGCCGCGATGTCTGGCTCGGTTATCATGCCGACCTCAAACCGCTGCGGCGCTTGCGCGTCTTTATCGACCATCTCGCGCAGGCCGTGCCAAATCCCCTCTAGCCTGACGACCTAGCCATTCATTCATGAATGGATGTCATGTCATTCTGGTCGTGGCTAAACGAAAAGGCGCCGACGATCTTAGCTCCATCCATCGAGGAGCAAGACCATGTCGATCCGCCCGTCCTCCGCGAGATCCGCCGTCCTGGCGATCGCCGCGGCGACATCCGCCCTCGCCCTCGGCGCGCACGCCGCATCCTCGTCGCCGCCCCGACTGACCGAGATCGCGCGAAGCGACACGTTGGTTTGGAATGCTGTCGCGGTGACGACGGATCGGATCTTCGTGGCCGGTCCACGCTGGACGGGCTCCAAGGGTCCCGCGGTCGGCGTCGTCCACGGCGGGGCCGTGACAGCCTTCCCCGACGCGGCCTGGAACGGCTGGCGCCCGGGCGCGGACGCGGCCGGCGCGTTCGTCAACGTCAACGCCATCCACCTGGATAACCACGGAGCGCTTTGGGTCGTGGACACCGGCGCGCCCACGTTCGGCGGCGATCCCCTGCCTGGCGGCGCGAAGCTGGTGAAGATCGACTTGGCCAGCGACACGGTGGTCCGTGTCTATCCGTTTGGTCCCGCCATCGCGCCAGCCGGCAGCTATGTCGACGACGTCAGGTTTCGTGGCGACCATGCCTATCTCACCGACGCGGGCCGTCCGGGCTTGATCGTTCTGGATCTCGTCACCGGCGCCGCGCGCCGGGTGCTGGAAGGCCACCCGTCGACGATCGCTCCCGCCGAGCGCGACATCGTTCTCTCCGGCCGAGTCCTGCGCACGGGGGAAGGCGCGCCGCTACGGGTCAATTCCGATCCTCTGGAGATCAGTCCTGACGGCCAGTGGCTCTACTATGGCCCGCTGGAGGGGCCCTGGTCGCGCGTCGCCATCCGGGACCTCGAGGACGCCGCCCTGAGCGCCGACGAACTGGCCGCCCAGGTCGCGCCTTGGGCCGACCTGCCGCCGGTCGGCGGCACGGCGATGGACGCCGATGGCGGCCTCTATTTCAGCGACCTGGCCGAGAACGCGATCAAGCGCCGCGCTCCGGACGGGACGATCACCACCATCGTGCGCGACGCCCGCCTGCACTGGGTCGACGCGCCGTTCCTCGACGCGCGTCATCGGCTCTGGCTTCCCGCCGCGCAGATGGACCGCTCGCCGAACTTCACGGGAGCCGACCGCCCCCGCGAATGGCCCGTGCGCCTCTATCGGATCGATCTGCCGAAGTGAGACGCCTTTCTCGTCCAACCCCGTCTTCAACAGGAGCTGTCATCATGAAAACCTTCGTCCGCGCCGCCATCCTGGCGGTCTTGTCGACCGCGGCCGCGAGCGGCGCCGCCCTGGCCCAAGCTGGCGCGCCGACCGAGAAGCCGACCGTCGTGCTCGTTCACGGCGCCTTCGGCGACGCCGAAAGCTGGGACAAGGTGATCCCGCTGCTGCGCGCTCAGCACGTGCCGGTCGTCAGCGTCTCGATCCCGCTGACATCGCTGGCCGACGACGCCGCCGCGACCCGTCGCGCCATCGACCGCATTCCTGGCCCAGTGATCCTGGTCGGTCACAGTTGGGGCGGCACGGTGATCACCGAGGCCGGCGACACGCCCAAGGTGCGCGCGCTGGTCTATGTCGCCGCCTTCGCGAACGGTCCGGGCCAGAGCGTCGGCGACCTGGGCAAGGGCTTCGCCCCCGGCGCCGGCCTGTCGGCCCTGACGGTCGACAGCCAGAACTACGCGTCGATGAGCGCCGCCGGCTTCGCCAAGTTCTTCGCGCCCGAAGCCACGAACGCCGAGCGCGAGCTGATGTTCGCCACGCAGGCGCCCATCAACACCAAGGCCTTCGGCGAGCCGGCGACCCACGCCGCCTGGCGGGGCCGCAAGAACTGGTACGTCGTGACCACCCAGGACCAGATGATCGTCCCAGCCCAGCAGGAGGCCATGGCCAAGGCGATCGGCGCACAGGTCACGCGCGTCGCCAGCGACCACGCGGCGATGGCTTCGCACCCGGCCGAGGTCGCCAAGGCCATTCTGACCGCCGTCAACGCCCCCAACTGAACCCTCAGTGTCCTTCGCCCCGCCGTCTCAAGCGGCGGGGCCAGGCAAAGGAGACCCTTATGAAAGCCGTCGGCTACTCCACTCCGGGCGCAATCGATCGTGAGGACGCGCTGCTCGATCTCGACGTCCCGCCGCCCGCGCCCGGCCCGCATGATCTGCTGGTCCGCGTCAACGCGATCTCGGTCAATCCGGCCGACACCAAGATCCGCGCCGGCGTTCATGCGCCGGAAGGCCAGATCAAGATCCTAGGTTGGGACGCCGCCGGCGTCGTCGAAGCGGTAGGGGCGGATGTGACCCTGTTCGCCGTGGGCGATGCGGTGTTCTACGCCGGCGACATCACCCGCCCCGGCGCCAACGCCCAGCTTCATGTCGTCGACGAGCGCATCGTCGGCCACAAGCCGCGCACGCTGGACTGGGCCAGCGCCGCGGCCATGCCTCTGACGTCGCTGACCGCCTGGGAGCTGCTGTTCGATCGCCTACGGGTTCCGTATGGCGAGGGCCGGGCTGACGGCGCCTTGCTGGTGATCAATGGGGCGGGCGGCGTCGGCTCGATCCTGATCCAGCTTGCGCGCCAGCTCACCGGCCTGACGGTGATCGCCACGGCCTCGCGTCCGGAAACCGTCGCCTGGGCCGCGGATATGGGCGCCCATCACGTCATCGATCACCGCAAGCCGCTGGATGAGGAACTGGCCCGCATCGGCATCCCCGAGGTCGACTATGTCGCCAGCCTGACCGCCAGCGAACATTACCTGCCGCTGTTCCCCAAGATTATCGCGCCCCAGGGCCGTCTGGCCCTGATCGACGACCCCGATCACTTCGACATCGCCAAGTTGAAGCGCAAGTCGATCACCGTGGCCTGGGAGTGGATGTTCACCCGCGCCGCCTACCAGGCGCGCGACATGATCGCCCAGCACGAGATCCTGGAAGAGGTGTCGGCCTTGCTCGATCGGGGCGTCCTGCGATCCACCCTGACAGCGCTCGAAGGTCCGATCAACGCGGCCAATCTGAAGCGCGTTCACGCGCTGCTGGAAAGCGGCCGGGCGATCGGCAAGCTGGCCCTCGCCGGATTTTGAGCGAGGGCGCGGGCTGGCGCGGCTGAACGACTGGCGGAGGACTGTGGGGTGATCTTGTCTGGACGAGCTCTGGCGGTGGTGGTCGCGTTGATCACGGTCTCGCCCCAGGTCGCCGCCGCGTCGCCAGCCCGAGCGGCGGCTCCGCGCATCGAACGAGCCTCATCCCTTCGGTCGCGGGTTGGCCCTCCGGACGCCCTGGTGATGGAGACCTTCCGTGATGCGGGCGGGTCCGAGATCACGCCCCATGCATTGACCGAGCAAGAGTGGGCAGTCGTGGACTCCGTGCTCGGCAAGCTGCCCCCTCTGCACCGCCGGGTGCTTCAGGGTCATCTCCGCCGCCTGAGCTTCGTGGATCTCAAGCCAGGGGCTGGCAACGCCCTGACCAGCCGCGCCGACCCAGACGGCAAGGGCGATGCTTTCGACATCACCCTTAGAGCGAGCTTGCTGCACGAAACCCTGACCGACTTTCTGACCGCCAAGGACGCCGGCCTATTTGAAGACGACGGCAGCGGCTATCGCGTCCGCTTCAACGCGGGGCGGGCGGACGCTCTGACCTATGTCCTTCTTCATGAAGCCACCCACGTCGTCGATCAGGTGCTCGGCCTGACGGCCGATGCGGATGGCCCAGTCCGTAAGGCGCTCTGGATCGGCTCGCGGGACCTCGCGGAGCCCTATGCCTCCAGCCTCGCGGCCAAGACCCGGTTTCGGGGCTCATCCCGCATCCCTGTCCATCAAGCCGCCAACTATTATCGGGCGCTGGCGCGGACGCCGTTTGTCTCGTTCTACGCCACGGCCGCCGCATCGGAGGACCTGGCCGAACTCGCCGCGTGGCGGCAATTGTCGCACCATGGCCGAAAGCTTTCCGTTACGGTGGTCGACGCCACAGGGCGTCGTGTCTTTCGTTACGAGCCGCTTAAATCCGCATCGGTCCGGCGAAGACTGGCGATGCTGGACGCGCTAGGCCTTTTCAGATCTGATTGGCCCGATCAGATCAGATAAAAAGCTCTATAAATCAGAAATTTATAGCATCATCGACCCGACAGCCGCTTCTTGCGGCCTCGCGCGTGATTGACCGGCGCGGCGCCCGCGACGCCGAAGCCAAGGGCCTCTGGGCGCTAACTCAGCGAAGGGTCCATCGTTCAATCCCGGCCGGCGCGACGCATTCAATTTTGCATAGACTCTACTCTATATCTTCTATTATCAGTCATTGACGCTTGGAGGATCATCAGGGCTCAACCAACCGGAGCTGCTCTGATGAGCCCGATCCAAACCATGACCGCCGCTGTCGTCGAGGCTCGCGACGGTCCTTTCGTCCTCCAAACCCTGGCGCGCCCGACGCCGGGTCCTGGCCAGGTGCTTTTGCGTGTCGAGGCCAGCGGCCTCAATCCTCTCGACCTTAAGATCCGCGCCGAGCAGGCCGCCCATGCGCGCAATCCGCTACCAGCGGTGCTCGGGATGGATGTCGCGGGCGAGGTGGAAGCCCTCGCCGCCGACGTGCGGGGCTTCGCGACCGGTGATCGCGTCTATGGTCTCATCGGCGGCGTCGGCGGGCTTCAAGGCTCTCAAGCCCAGTATGTCGCCGTCGACGCGGACCTTCTCGCGCGGCGCCCGACCAGCCTCGACGCGCGCGGGGCGGCCGCCCTTCCGCTGGCGGCGATCACCGCTTGGGAAGGTCTTATCGATCGCGCGCAAATCCAGAGGGGCGAAAGCGTGCTCGTTCAAGGCGGCGCCGGCGGCGTCGGCCATCTGGCCGTCCAGATCGCGCTGGCCAAGGGCGCGAAGGTCTACGCCACCGCCCTCGGCGAGGAGGATCAGGCCTATCTCCATGGCCTTGGCGCGATCGCCATCGACGGCGCGCGTCCTGTCGAGGACTACGTCGCGGAGCATACCGGCGGCGCTGGCTTCGAGGTTGTCTATGACACCGGCGGCGGCGCGCTGCTCGATGCGTCGTTCCGGGCCGTCAAAAGGTTCGGCCATGTGGTCAGCTGCCTGGGCTGGGGCGCACACGGGCTCGCGCCGCTTTCGTTCAAGCAGGCCACCTATTCGGGCGTGTTTACCCTGCACCCGCTGTTAAGCGGCGAAGGGCGCGGCCACTTCGGCGAGATCCTGACCCAAGTGGCCGCTCTGGCGGAATCGGGCGCGCTGAGACCGCGTCTGTACGACGGTCGGTTTGGCCTGGATGCTCTCGACGAAGCCTATCAGGCGCTGGCGAGCGGCCGGGCCCACGGCAAGGTCGTCGTCGATATCGCCCACCCTTGAAGCTCGTACCGGCGGCCCGACAAGGGCCGCCGAGAGCTTATGGTCGAAGGCGAAGCCATCCCCTGCGGCGCCACGACGTCCGAGCCGGCGACCGCGTTTCCCCCCGAAGGAGACTTCCCCATGAAAACCTGGTTCATCACCGGCGCGAGCCGAGGCCTGGGCGCCGAGATCGCTGACCGCGCGCTGCGAGCTGGCGACAACGTCGTTGCGACGGCGCGTGATCCCAGCGCGCTCTCGAGCCGATTTGGCGAGCGCGCGAACCTTTTGGCCGCGAGACTGGATGTCACCCAACCGACGGAACCGAACGCGGCCGTCCAGGCGGCCTTGGGTCGGTTTGGCGCCATCGACGTCCTCGTGAACAATGCCGCCCACGGTCTCGTCGGCGCGGTCGAGGAGGCAAGCGCCGCCGAGATTCAACAGCTCTTCTCGGTCAACGTCTTGGGTCTGCTGTCGGTAACGCGCGCGGTCCTTCCCTCCATGCGCGCGCGGCGCCGTGGCCATGTGATCAACATGTCCTCTATCGGCGGCTACAGGGGCGCGGCCGGCTTTGGCGTCTACTGCGCCACCAAGTTCGCGGTCGAGGGCCTGTCCGAGGCGATGCGGGCGGAGCTGGCGCCGCTGGGCGTCCATGTGACGGCGGTGGAGCCGGGCTATTTCCGCACCGACTTCCTCGACCCGGCTTCGTTGAGGACCAGCGCGGCGGTCATCGCCGACTATGCCCAAACCGCTGGTCGCATACGCGCCCAGGTGGGCGCCCTCAATCACCGGCAGCCCGGCGATCCGGCGAAGCTGGGCGAGGCGATCCTTCGCTTGGCGAACGTGCCCGAGCCGCCGGTCCGCCTTCCGCTAGGAGACGATACGGTGGCGGCAATCTCCGCCAAACACGCCCGTGATCGCGAGATCCTAGAGACTTGGGGCAACCTGGCGTTAGAAACCGGTCATAGGCAGGACGAAATATAAGCTTGGCTTGGCCGTTGTGACCGTATGGCCAGTCCATCGCAGCACCTGCGATGGAGGATCAATGCTGCCGATCTTCGCCATTAAGCCTCCCACGCCGGTACAAGCCGCTGCTCTAATCAGAAGGCCTAACCTTGGCCGGCAAGCGGACTTTCCGAAGGTCGGCGAGTTCGCGCCAGACTTCTCCATTCAACAGGGCAGGAACGCCGCCTTCCCCATCGGTGAATGGGGCGTCTGGACGGAGGAGACCACTAGCAGCGCCGGCGGCGCTGGCGCGCTCCGTCGCGCTTTGGCGTAGTCTGGCGCGCCGCAATGAATAAAACGGAGCACTATGTGTTCGCTATAGCACTCTAATGTACGATGGAATGCGACCGCACACTTGGTAGACCCGCCATGCGCTAGGCAGAGCCCCATCACCAGCAACAGCAGCATCGCGGGATGCGCTGATTTTCATATGCAGATAAGCGCCTTCAGCCGACCCTGCCTCCCCTCCAGAAAGGCGACGCTCAGCACGACTGGCGCAGGAGCGCCCGGTCATTCGACCGGGCCAGGCTCCAGACCGTTGTAAAGCAGGTTGAGTACGACAGCGGACAAGGTGGCCAGCAGAACACCCGAGCCCAATAGCGGCAACCGATGCCACTTTCGCCACCGCGACTGCCGTCGTCGAAGCGTCGCGTACAGCCAACATCCTGTTGCCGATGCCATCGACGATGGAGCGGGCGGGTATCGCACGCCGCACGGCTGAGCTGCTCGGTCGCGACGAAGACCGACAGT
Source organism: Caulobacter sp. SSI4214 (assembly GCF_012184455.1). Taxonomy (NCBI): domain Bacteria; kingdom Pseudomonadati; phylum Pseudomonadota; class Alphaproteobacteria; order Caulobacterales; family Caulobacteraceae; genus Caulobacter; species Caulobacter sp. SSI4214. The sequence goes on from NZ_SZWJ01000001.1 coordinate 150,115, forward strand.
GTTCGCGATATCGTCGAGCGCCCGCGCGTCGCGCGGCGTTCGGCATTTTCTCAAAATGCCGGAACCAAGGCCCATCCCAACCGGCGTCAACGGTTCGTGCAGAAAGGACGATTGTCGCTCGAAAGCAGGATGAGCGAGCCTTGTGAGACTCTTAAACGAGCGCGGAGCTTGGCGTTGAAGGCTAACCTTGGCGTCTCACGGGAGCGGAATGTTCACGTCCGCTATCAGATCGGGCGTGGTGAGAACTCCGTTAGCGACCAGAGACTTCCCCCGGGCGAAATCCTTCGCCGCGTTGACGCAGTCCAGAGCGATAATCCGTCCTTCGCGAAGATAGACGACCGAAAAGCTCTTGGTCGCGGGATCCCCGCGAACGACCTCGACATCGAAGCCGTCCGATAACCCGACGGTCAACAGGCGCAGGTCGAACTGGTTCGACCAGAACCATGGCGGAGCATCATGATCTCGCTCACGCCCGGTCAGTTCACATGCGACGGTCAGGGCCTGTTCGTTGGCGTTCGGCACGGACTCTATTCTGACGGCCGTCGGCGAAAACCGAGACTTCCGCGCGGCGCAATCGCCGATGGCGAATACATCGGCCAAGGACGTTCTGCAGCGATCGTCGACCAGCACGCCATTGGTCCCGAGCGCCCCGGCTTGCCGCAAGACCTCGACGGCGGGCGCGACGCCGATGCCGACAATCACGAGATCGGCGGCCAGCCTCTCTCCGGACGCCAGCACAACGCCGTTGACCCTGCCCTCGGCGCCGACCAGACGGCTCACTGTGGAGGCCAGCCGCACATCTACCCCGCGGTCGCGATGTTCCGCTTCGTAGAACCGCGACAGGGTCGGCCCGGCCACTCGCGCCAAAAGTCTGTGCTGAGCCTCGATCAGCGTGACGGACTTATCGAACTTGCGAAGCACCGCGGCCGCCTCCAACCCGATATATCCGCCGCCGATGATCACCACCCGTCGCGCGGCCGGCAGTTCGGACCGCAAAAGATCAACGTCGGCCCGCGTTCGGATGGCATGAACGCCGGCCAGATCGCCCCCCTCGCAATCCAGACGACGAGGTCGTCCTCCCGTGGCCCAGACCAGCGCGCCATAACCGAAGCGCTCGCCGCCCGTGGTGACGACCTGCTTGAGGGTTGGGTCCAGGAAATCGACGCGCGCCCCCAAGACAAGGTCAATCGCGCGATCACGCCAGAACGCCTCGGGCCTCAGGTGCAGCCGCTCGAAGGTCTTGTCGCCGGCCAGATATTCCTTCGACAGCGGCGGTCGCTCGTAGGGCGGCTCCGGCTCGTCGCCGATAATGGCGATCGATCCGGCGAAGCCGTTCTGGCGCAGCGCGATGGCCGTCTGAGCGCCGCCGTGTCCGCCGCCCACGATGAGAACGTCATGGAAGCGGGTCATGCCTATTCCTCGGGCGCGACGCGAACCGTCAGCCCCTCCAACGCGGACGACACCGTCAGCTGACAGGACAGGCGGGAATTTTCCCGCCGATAGGCGCTGGCCTCGAGCATGTCGTCCTCGTCCGCCTCCGGCGGCGGCAAGGTTTCTCCGCCAGCCTCGACGAACACGTGACAGGTCGCGCAGGAGCAGGAGCCGCCGCACAGCGCCATGATCTCATTGATGCCGGCGTTGCGGATCGCCTCCATCACCGACAACCCGTTCTCGGCCTCGATCGCGCGCTCCTCGCCGTCGCGCGAAATAACAATGATCTTGCTCATCACGGCGCCTCGATACGAGTTGCATTGGCCAGGCCGTCGAGACGGGTCGAGCGTTGGCCCGTAAGCGGTCTCTCATGACGGCCTCCGGCGGCGCGCGCGACTTCGACGATGAAGAGTTCTGGCATGGGCGATTCCTGGGCGTTCGCGCGTTGATCAAGTTGCGTTCGAGCGCGACGCGGCGAGCCGCGTCGAAGCTGCGTTTGGGCGATAGCGGTTAAAACGGTCGGACGACCGAGAGGGACGGCTTAGGTCATGGGACCAGAACGGCCTTGACGACCTCGCCCCGATGTTGGGCGGCGACGGCCGCGTTGATCTCCGACAGGGGGAACGTCTTGATCAGTCGGTCGATCGGGAAGCGGCCGGCCTTGTAGAGCGCGACGAGTTCCGGAATGAACGTATCCAGATCGCTGTCGCCTTCGATAATCCCGTGGATGCGGTGTCCATAGGTGATGGCGCTCGCCAGGTTTATCGCGAGCGCGTCCTGCGGGTTCGGCGGCACCCCTACGAGACCCAGCAGCCCATGACTGCCGAGAGAGGCCAGGGCGCTTTCGACGACATGGACACGTCCGCTGGTCTCGAAGGCGAACTCCACGCCATCGGGCCGAATGGCTCGGATCGCGGTCACCACATCGCCCGCGGCGGGGTCGATCACGTGCGTGGCGCCGAGGTCAAGCGCGAGGGCTCGACGTTCAGCGATGGGCTCGACCAGGATGATCGTCGCACAGCCTTGGACGACGGCCGCCATCACCGCGGCCAACCCGACGGGGCCGCCGCCAAAGACGGCCAGCGAGGACCCCGCCGGACAAGCCAGCGAACGCATGACGCCGCCAGCTCCCGTCTGGAAGCCGCAACCTAGGGGGCCCAACAGTTCGATCGGCGCCTCGGGGTCGTCGATCTTCACCAGGTTCCGCTCGAAGGTCAGCGCATGGCTCGCGAAGGAAGATTGGCCAAAGAAATTGGCCGACACCGGCTCTCCGCCGATGCTGAGTCCCGACGTCCCGTCGGCTCGCCGTCCCGAGTAGTTCAGGACGGGGAACGACTGGCAATAGGACGGCAGGCGCTCTTCGCAGCGCGCGCAGTGTCCACAGCTGGAAAAGCTCATCACCACGCGGTCGCCGGGCCGGACCTTGGTGACGCCGGCGCCGACCTGCTCGACCACGCCGGAACCTTCATGACCGAGGATCGCCGGGAGGGCGATCGGGATGAACTGATCCCGCGCGACGAGGTCGGTGTGGCAAAGGCCAACCCCTAGAATCCGCACGAGCACTTCGTCGTCGCGAGGACTCTCGATGGTGGCCGTTTCAAGCGAGAAATCAGCTTGGGGCGCGCGAGCGACGGCGGCGAGGACGTTCATGGACAGAGCTTTCATGGTTTGGCCGCTGATCAGGACAAGTCCATCACGACGGTCTTGTGTTCGAGATAGGCGTCAAAGACCTCGGAGCCGTTCTCGCGCCCCAAACCCGAGGTCTTCATGCCGCCGAAGGGAAAACCCGGATCAGCGGCGAGGATGCAATTGACGAACACCGTGCCGGCCTCGAGCCGCGCGGCGGCGCGGTGGGCGGTGGCCAGATCGCGCGTCCAGACATGGGCGGCGAGGCCGTAGGCGCTGTCGTTGGCCAGGTCCATCGCCTCGTCGAGATCGTCGAATGGGGAGGCCGCGAGCACCGGACCAAAGACCTCTTCGCGGGCGATCTCGGCTTCGGGCGGCACATCCCGCAGCAGGGTGGGGGCGAAAAAGTATCCCACGTCGGGCACGACGATATCGGCGCCAGGATGACGCCGCACACCGGCGGCCAGGGCTCGATCGACGAAGCCCGCGACGCGCTCGTGCTGGCGCCGGCTGATCAAGGGCCCGAGTTCGGACGATCGCTCACTGCTAGGGCCAAGCTTCTGGGCCGCAGCGATGGCGGCGACACGATCCAGCACGTCCTCATAGATGGACCGATGAACGTAGAGGCGTGTGCCCGCATAGCAGACTTGGCCGGAATTGAAGAAGCAGCCCATGGCGGCCTGCGCGGCGGCGCGATCAAGGTCGGCGTCCGCGCAGATGATCGACGGCGACTTTCCGCCAAGCTCCAGCGTTACACGCTTGAGGCTGGGAACCGAAGCGCTCAGCACCGCCTGGCCGGTGCGCGTCGACCCGGTGAACGCCACCTTCGCCACGCCCGGGTGGCTGGCCAGCGCCGCGCCGACTTCGCCCCCGCCGGTGACCACGGACAGCACGCCCGGAGGCAAACCCGCTTCGCGGGCGATTTCTGCGAGGCGCAGCGCCGTCAGCGAGGTTTCGGGGGCTGGCTTGATGATCACCGCGCAGCCCGCCGCCAAGGCCGGCGCGACCTTCCAGACGGCCAGGACCAGCGGGAAGTTCCAGGGCGTGATCGCCGCCACGACCCCCACGGGCTCCCGGCGCGAATAGACGTGATGCTCGCCGGGCGTGGCCGAGAGCGATGCGGTCCGCCCATGCAGCTTGGACGGCCAGCCGGCGTAGGCGCGCATCCAGGCCACGGCGGCCGGAACGTCCACGGCTTCGGCCAAGCTGATCGGCTTGCCGACGTCGAGGGCTTCCAGCGCCGCCAGCCGGGGCAGGTCCGCCTCGATCGCATCGGCGAAGCGGTGCAGGAGTCGCTCGCGTTGCAAGGGCGCGAGACCGCGCCAGGTTGGGTCGCGGAAAGCCTGATTGGCCGCGGCGACCACGGCGTCGATGTCCAAGGCGCTGGCTTGTGGAATTTCGGCGAAGACCCCGCCCGTGCAAGGATCCTCGTCCTCGAACACGGCGCTGACTGGCAGCGGGTCGTCGCCGGCGCGCAACTTGAGGGCTGGTAGAACCAGGTCTTCGAAACCCTGAATGGTCGTCACCTAACTGGCCTCCCGCCCTCGGCGACGGAAATCGCTGGGCGTCTCTTGGGAAAACTGACGGAACGCGCGCGTGAAATGGCTCTGGTTCTTGAAGCCCAGGCTGTCGGCGATCTGAGCCAAACTCAGCTCCGAGTTGGTGAGCAGATGGCTGGCGCGGTCGAGCTTGGTCTTCATCACGAACTGATGCGGCGTCACCCCCGTGGCCTTGCGGAAAACCCGACAGAAGTGTGACGTCGTCAGGCCGGCGGTCGCCGCAAGGCGCTCCAGCCCGTGATCGTCCTCGGGATGCTCTCGGATCTGGTTCATCACCGTGTGCAGGCGGTAGGCCGAGCTGACCGAGCTGGGAATGACCGGCGCGCCCTGTCCCGACGCGCCGCGCAGGACGTGGGCCGTCAAGGCGTCGACCAGCGCGCCGACATAACTGTCGCGCTCGTCCGACGCCGGCGCGTAGAGCTCGGAAAGCACTTGGCGGGTCAGGGCCGTCCCGAGCGGATCGGAAAAGGCGAAACGCAGACGGTTGAAGCGGTCCGGCCGGCCGGCGTGTTCGACAAGGCGCGGCGCGAAGCTCAGGGTGACGACGTCGAGTTCGCCATCGACCAGCCAGCGCGACGGCTGGTGCGGCGGCAAGATTGTCGCGTCGCCCGGAATGGAACTTGTCTCGCTCCAGCCATCGCGATCCCAGGTCTTGACCTGAGGCTTGCCGGCGATGTGAACCACGAAGGTTGGAGACGGCAGCGCCGGCAGGGCGTAGCTGCCGACGAAATGTCGCCAGCGACAGAGCTTCCAGCCAGACTGCGAGGAACCAAGTTCAACGTCCGGCGCGCTGGAAAACGCGTCACTGATGATCGCTTCGTTGGTCCACACGTCGGCGCTGGTCATCGTTTCCACCCTCAAGCTGAGACGAGCCTGACCTCAAGGTTCTTGAGCCCGTTGATGAAGTTCGATCGGAATCTTCTGGGCGGCGCAATCAACTCGAAGTGGCGGACCCGTTCGGCCAGGAGGCGGAAGGCGACACGCAACTGCATTTCGGCCAGCCGCGACCCGACACAGACGTGCTGGCCTGTCCCGAAGCCGACGTGCTGGACCGCCCGGCGCGTCACGTCGAAGCGGCCGGCGTCGTCGAAGACGGCCTCATCGCGATTGCCCGATGCGTAGAACATCACGACCTTGTCGCCCTTGCGGATCTGTTGGCCGCCCAGCTCTGTGTCGCTCATCGCCGTTCGACGCATGTGGATGACGGGCGTGGCGTAGCGGACCATTTCGGCGGTCGCGGTCGCCAGCAGCCCAGGGTTCTCGCGGATCAGGTTCCATTGGTCGGGGTCGTTCGCGAAAGCCGCCACCGTGTGACTGAGCGAGTTGCGCGTGGTCTCGTTTCCGCCGACCAGCACCAGGATCAGGTTGCCCACGAAGTCGCGGAACGCGATCGGCTCGCCGTCGACCTGGGCGTTGGCCAGCAAGCTGGCGATATCGGGGCCAGGCTGGGCGCGGCGCGAGGCGTAAAGCTCTTGAGCGAAGGCGAAGAAGGCGCCCAGGATCTCGGCCATCGCCTCCGGCGACTTTCGAAACTCCGGGTCGTCCTCGCCGACAAAGGCGTTCGTCCAGTGATAGAGATCCCGCCACATCTCGGCGGGAACGCCGAGCAGTTCAGCCAGGGTGAGCAGCGGCAAAGGCGCCGACAGCAGCGGCACCAGATCGACCGGCTCGTCGAACGCCACCTCGGACAGCAGCGTGCGGGTCCGCGCCTCGATGCGCGCCTCGATGTCGCCCAGACGCACCGGGGAAAGCGCGGGCATGATCACCTTGCGGTACTGGGTATGGGTCGGCGGATCGACGGAGATGAACGGTACGCCGACGGCGGAGTCCCCCGCGCCGGTCAGTCCGACCTCGTTCTCGTTGAAGATCCGATGGCCGCCATTCTCATACGCCGACGAAAACAGCTGCGGCTGTCGCGAAACGCTGACGATGTCGGCGTGGCGGGTCAGCGCCCAGAAGCCCGAGCCGTCGCTCTCGGGATTCCAATAGACGGGCGAGGACGCTCTTAGCTCGGCGAATACCGCGTGCGGCATCGCCTCGACATAGAGGTCGGGATTCTTCAAGTCGGGCTGGGTCATGAGCTGGACCGGCGCGGGGTTCATCAGAAGGCCTTGGCGATCGAGACGCCGTAGGTGCGCGGCGTGCCGGGGACGAGGAAGTTGTACGGGAAGCCGGCCCCACGCAGATCCAGGCCGTAGGCATAGACCTTCTTCTCGAACAGGTTGTTGGCCCACCCCTTGACCGTCAGACCGTCCCGCGCCCAGACCAGCGCCAGATTGACCTTCGCGTAGCCGGGCTGCTGCAACTCGGCGTTCACTTGGCCCGTGCCGGCGGCGTTCTTGGCGTTGAACGGGGAGAAGTACTGTCGGCTGAAGTAGTTCACGGTCGGAGAGAGCGTCAGATCGCCACTGGCCGGATGGGCGAGGGTCCAGTCGAAGCCGAGCTGGGCGGTCCAGCGCGGCGCGAACGGCAAGTCGTTGCCCGACAGGTCCGTGCCTTGTAGCGACAGCTCCTTGTATTGAGCGTGCAGATAGCCGGCCGATCCGGAGATGCGGAAATCCGGCGAGACGCGATAGCCGGCCTCGATTTCCGCCCCGTAGATCTCGGACTTCGGGGCGTTGACCAGGAACGACACCGGACCCGGACGCGTGTCCTGAACCTGCTGGTTCGAATAGTCGTAGTAGAAAGCCGCCGCCGACAGCGTCATGCGGTTCTCGGCCAGCCGGCCCTTCAGACCCAGCTCATAGGCGTTGACCTGCTCGGGCTTGATGTAGGTGATGCCCGCCGACGAGGTGTAGCCGCCGCCATTAAAGGCCCCCGCCCGATAACCGCGGCTATAGCTGGCGTAGCCCAACAGCCCCGAGTCAAAGGTGTAGCTGAGCGCGAGACGCCCGGTGACCGCGCTCCCGTCGCCGGAAATGTCATAGTGAGCGTTCGGGTTATAAGCGCAGGTTCCAGGCGCCGTCGGACAGGGAACGGTCGTCGCCAACGGCGTTTGCGCCCCACCGATATTGCCCAGGAACAGGAAGGCGCGACCATCGCGATAGGTGGCGTCGTCACTGGTGTAGCGCGCGCCGGCCGTCAGCACGAGCTTGTCGGAGAGGTCGACATCCGATTGGGCGAACAGCGCCCATGACGACCGCTTTTGACGATAGTGCTGATAGAAGCCGCCGTTGACGCCAGGGCCGAGCGCGCTGGCGATATTGAACGTATTGTCGGTCTTGGTGATGTCCTCGCCATAGAAGCCGCCGGCGACCAGGTTCCACCCCTGTCCTTCGTAGTTAAAGCGGGCTTCCTCGCTGGCCTGACCGAACTTCGAACGCCAGTTGATATCGAGGATATCAATCGGCGCGCCATCGGCGGCCTGCTGCAGGTTCTGCTTGCCGCCGTCGATCGACGTGATGGACGTGAAGGTCAGCGCGTTACTGAGCGAATAGGCTACGTTCAAGGCCGCGCCCCAGGCGTCGGTCTTATTCTTGCCAACGCGGTTCTCGTTGATCTCGAAGAAACCCAGACCCGTACGCGCGGCGGCGAGGCCGTGGACGCCCGCCTGGGTTCCGCGATCGCGCCCCGCATAGGCGCGAAGATTGATGTCCAGCGGCCCCCCGGCCGGGCGATAGCGCACTGAAACGCGGCCCTGCAACGTGTCGATGGAGTTGGCGTCCGCGCCGCCGGGCGCGACATTGCGCAGTTGACCGTCGCCCTTCTGGTAGTTGATCGCCGCGCGCACGCCCAGGGCGTCCGGCACGAGCGTGGTCTCGATCGCGCCCTGCGCGCTGACCGTGTTGAAGTTGGCGTAGCCGGCCTCGACCCGCCCCGTCGTGGCGCCCAGCGACGGCTTCTTGGTGATAAAATTGATCGCCCCGCCCGTCGTATTGCGGCCGAACAGCGTGCCCTGCGGTCCACGCAGAACCTCGACGCGGTCGAGATCGAACAGGCCCATGCCTTGGCTCGTGCGCGAGGCTATATAGACGTCGTCGATATAGACGCCGACGGGCGAAGCCTGGTTGGCGTTGTACTCGTTGGCGACGCTAACACCGCGCAGCGAGAAGTTGGGCTGAGTCGATCCGTAAGGGCTGCTGACCTGCAGGTTTGGCACCGCCGTGGACAGGCTAGCCGAATTGTTGATGCCCTTGGCGGCCAGCGCCTCGCCGCCGATCGCCGAAATGGCCAGGGGAACGCTCAGGACCGCCTGCGATCGACGCTGAGCGGTGACCACGACCTCATCGACGTTCGTCGCGCCGCTCTCTTGAGCCAGGGCCGCGCCTGACGCGGTACTTAATAGAAGGACGCATAGAGCCCCCCGCTTCACCGACACTGAGATCATCGTTTCCTCCAACCGCCAGCTCAAGGCCGGCTTTTTTGTTGTTAAGGACCCTACGACTTGATCCGCGTCATGGCTTGTTCCGGACTTGCTTCAAGATTTGCCGATTCCTGCGCCTCTCTTGTGTCCCACGAGCAAGTTCGGCTGCTTGGCTCGCAAGAACAGAAGTCGCCAGCGCCGCGAAGAACGGGAGGACGCTGGCGGACGCGACCGTCCTAGCGATCGCGTCGAGGCCAGGAAGGACAATCGATGCATCCCGACGCCCACGCGTTGAACGCTCCGGACAAGCCCGCTTGCGTCCTAGCCTCCACCGGCCAGACTCTCGGCTACGCCGAACTCGTGGCCGCGTCCAACCAAGGCGCCAGACTCCTGCGCCGATCGGGGCTCAAGCGCGGCGACGTGGTCGCGGCGCTGCTCGACAACGGCCTGGAGATTTTCGAGTTGGCCTGGGCCGCGCAGAGGGCCGGCCTCTATCTCACTTGCCTGTCGACCAAGACCTCGGCCGCGGACGCGGCCTATATCCTCAGGGACTCCGGCGCCAAGGTGATTGTCGCCTCGTCGCGGTTCGCGTCGCTGGTCGCCGAAGCCTTGGAGGACCTGGCGATCCAGGCCTGGAGCGTAGGTGATCCAAGTCCGCTGGCCGATTGGACAACCATGCGAGCGAGCCTGGACGCCTCCCCCCTGGGCGACGCATCGCCCGGCGCCGACATGCTCTATTCGTCGGGCACCACCGGGCGTCCCAAGGGTGTCAAGCCGCCCCTGCCCGAAGGGCCGGTCGATGCGCCCACGCCTCTAACCGCGATGGGCCAGGCGCTTTATGGCATGGACGAGGAGACGGTCTATCTGTCCACCTCGCCGCTCTATCACGCCGCGCCATTGCGCTGGGCCATGACCATCCATCGCTTGGGCGGGACCGTGGTGATCATGGAACAGTTCGACGCCGAAGAGGCCCTGCGCCTCATTGAGCGCCATCGGATCAGCGCGGCCACCTGGGTGCCGACACACTTCGTCCGACTGCTGAAGCTCCCCCAAGAGCGTCGCGAGGCCTATGATACGCGCTCGCTGCGCGCCGTGATCCACGCCGCCGCGCCCTGCCCCGTCGAGATCAAGCGTCGCATGATCGACTGGTGGGGGCCGATCGTCCACGAATACTATTCGGGCACCGAGGCCTGCGGCATCACGGCCCTGTCCGCGGAAGAATGGCTGCGAAAGCCAGGCTCCGTCGGCAAAGCGGTCCTCGGCGTCGTCAAGATCGTCAACGAGGAGGGCGAGCCTCTGCCGGCGGGCGAGGTCGGGGAGGTCTATTTCGCCGACGGGCCGCGCTTTGAGTACCACAACGACCCCGACAAAACCGCTCGGGCCTACAACGCGCGAGGCTGGGCGACCCTGGGCGACATAGGGCGTCTCGATGAAGACGGTTATCTGTACCTGACCGATCGCAAGAGCTTCATGATCATCTCGGGCGGGGTGAACATCTATCCGCAGGAGATCGAGAACCTGCTGACCACGCACGAGGCGGTCGCCGATGTGGCCGTCATCGGCGCGCCGGATGAGGAGATGGGCGAACGGGTGGTGGCGGTCGTCCAACCCGTTGACATGGCGTTGGCCGGGCCAGGCTTGGCGGAGGCTCTGCGCGGCTTCGTCCGACAGCGTCTGGGCGGCGTGAAGACGCCGCGTCAGATCGATTTTCGCGCCGCCCTGCCCCGTGAGCCGACCGGCAAACTCCTGAAGCGGCTGCTCCGTGACGAGTATCAGGCATCACCTGAACGCGCGGCGGCCTTCCAAAACGAGAGCGCGACCTGACGATGACAGAGACCCCTATCCTGCGGCCTGACGTCGCCCAGCTCGCCGCGCGGATCGAGCGGTTGGTCCGCGAAAAGATCGCCCCCTACGAACGGGATCCGCGGCGTGGCCCGCACGGACCGTCCGACGCGCTTGTCAATGAACTGAAGGCCCTTGTCAGGGCGGCGGGCCTGATGACGCCCCACATCCTGCCGGACGGCTCGCATCTGACGCAGCGTGAAACCGCCGTGGTGCTGCGCGCGACCGGGCTGTCGCCTTTGGGTCCGCTCGCCTTCAACACCGCCGCGCCGGACGAAGGCAACATGTACCTGCTGGGCAAGGTCGGCGCCCCCCAATTGAAGGAGCGGTTTCTCGCGCCGCTGGTGGCCGGGCGGGCCCGCTCCGCCTTCTTCATGACAGAGCCGGCCGAGGATGGCGGCGCGGGCTCGGACCCGTCGATGATGAAGACGACCTGCCGCCTGGACGGCAATCATTGGGTGATCAATGGCCGCAAGGCGTTCATCACCGGCGCCGAGGGCGCGGCGGTCGGCATCGTCATGGCCAGGTCCGAGGACGGCGCATGCATGTTCCTCGTCGATCTGCCCAACCCGGCCATCCGTGTCGAGCGCGTGCTCGACACCCTCGACTCGTCGATGCCCGGCGGCCACGCCGTGGTCTCGATCGAGGATCTTAGGGTTCCCGCCGACCAGATGCTGGGTCAGAGCGGCGAAGGCTTCAAGTACGCGCAGATCCGGCTGTCGCCCGCCCGGCTGTCGCATTGTATGCGCTGGCTCGGCGCCTGTACGCGCGCCCATGAGATCGCCCTCGACTACGCCTGCCGGCGACAGGCCTTCGGCAAGCTTCTGATCGATCACGAGGGCGTCGGCTTCATGCTGGCCGAGAACGAGATCGATCTAAAACAGGCCGAGCTGATGATCGATTGGTGCGCCGGCGTGCTCGACACGGGCGCCTTGGGGGTCGTCGAGAGCTCGATGACCAAGGTCTCCGTGTCCGAAGCCTTAATGCGGGTGGCCGATCGCTGCGTGCAGGTCATGGGCGGCTCGGGCGTCACCGGCGACACCATTGTCGAGCAGGTGTTCCGCGAGATCCGCGCTTTCCGGATCTACGACGGTCCCACCGAGGTTCACAAATGGAGTCTGGCCAAGGCGCTCAAGCGTCGGGTCGCCCGGGTCGCGGAGACCGCCCAATGAGCGCCGCCGATGTCACCTCGGTTCGTCCCGGCTTCGCGCTCGACCAAGAGCGTCTATCGCGCTGGATGGCCCAACACGTCGAGGGGTTCTCAGGACCGCTGAGCATCGAGCAGTTCAAGGGCGGCCAGTCCAATCCGACCTACAGGCTGACGACGCCCGGCCGCGCCTACGTGCTGCGCCGCCGTCCGCCCGGTCGCCTGCTGAAGGGCGCTCACGCGGTCGAACGCGAGGCCCGGGTGCTTAGCGCCTTGGGCGCGGTCGATTTTCCCGTCGCGAAGGTGCATGGCCTGTGCGAGGACGAAGGGGTGATCGGTTCGGTCTTCTACGTGATGGAGCTGGTCGAGGGTCGCATCTTCTGGGACGCGACGTTTTCCGACGCGCCCAGGAACGAACGTCCGCGCTATTTCGAGGCCATGAACGAGACGCTGGCGCGTCTGCACGCCTTGGTTCCAGCCGAGGTCGACCTGGCCGACTACGGCCGCGTCGGCGGCTACTTCGAGCGCCAGATCGCCCGGTGGTCCAGGCAGTATCTCGAGGATGAGGACGCCGGCCGCGACGAGCACCTGGATCGATTGATCGCCTGGCTGCCGTCCCGCATTCCCGAAGGCGACGAGACCCGCATCGTTCACGGGGACTTCCGCTGCGACAACATGATCTTCCACCCGACCGAGCCGCGCGTGATCGCGGTGCTGGATTGGGAGCTTTCGACCTTGGGACACCCACTGGCCGACTTCGCCTACCACGCGATGATGTACCGGACGCCGCCGCACATCGTGGCCGGCTTGAAGGGCGCGGACCTGCCGGCTCTGAACATTCCTAGCGAAAGCGAATACATCGACCTCTATCAGCGCCTGAGTGGTCGAGACGTCCGCGCCGATTATGACTATGCGATCGCGTTCAATCTGTTCCGCCTGGCGGCCATCTTCCACGGCATCAAGGGACGCGTTATCCGCGGTTCGGCCGCGTCGGCCGAAGCGTCCCAGCGTGTGCGAGTCCTGCCCGAACTCACCGCCCTGGCCTGGGACGCCGCCAGACGCGCCGGCGCGCGCTGAAGTCTCCGCCGTATTCCAGCGCCTTCTCGACGTCCAGCGCGGGGCGCGGCGAGCCCGCATGCGAGGGGATGCCGCGCGGCGAATCCTACTGGCGAGCCGCGGAGCCTTGGGTGTCGAGACTCAAGAAGTTCGGCGGTCGCTTTTCCAGGAAGGCGCGGACGCCCTCTCGGCTCTCGCCGCGAGCGCCCGCGGCCGCGATGGCGCGCGCCTCGAGCTCCATCTGGCTCTCCAGACCGTTGGCGAAGCTCGCGGCCAACAGCGCCTTGGCCGCGCCAAGCGCGGCGGTGGGGCCCTGGACCAGACGCGCGCACGCCGCATCGGCTTCGGCCGCGAAGTCAGCGTCCTCGACCATGGCGGTGATCAGCCCGATCAAGGCGGCCTCCTCGGCTGGTACGCGTCGGTTGCTCATGATCAGATCCTGCGCGCGCCGCAGGCCGATCAGTCGCGGCAAAAGCCAGGTCGCGCCGCCGTCCGGAGTCAGGCCGATGGCGCCGTAGGCGAGCGTGAAATGCGCCGAGCGCTTGGCCAGCACGAGGTCGCCCAGCGCCGCCAAGCTGACCCCCGCGCCGGCTGCGGGACCATTGACCGCGACCACCAGCGGCTTGGCCATCCGCGCGAGCCGCGCGAGCGCCATGTGCAGGACCCCAGCCAACTCGCTCAGGAACGCGGCGGTGTTTTCGGCGCCCGCGAAGGCGGCGACGTCGCCGCCGACGCAGAAGAAGCGCCCCTCGCCTGTCAATTCGACACACCGGATGGTTTCGTCCTGATCACAGAGGATCGCCGCGGCGACCAAGGCCTTGGCCATGGGCAGATCGATGGCGTTGCCGGCCGCTGGCCGATCCAGCACGATGCGCGCTCGCGCGCCGTCGCGCTCGAACCGGATCCCGCTCGCGACGTCGATCATCGGGGCGCCATCCGGATCGCCGCGTCCAGGCGGATGGTTTCGCCGTTCAGCATGGGATTGGCGACGATGGCCTCGACCATCTGGGCGTACTCATCTGGATGGCCCAGCCGATTGGGGAACGGGGCTTGCTTGCCCAGCGAATCCTGAGCCTCCCGCGGCAGGCTCATCAGCAACGGGGTCAGGAAAAGGCCCGGAGCGATGGTCACCACGCGAATGCCATAACGCGCGAATTCGCGGGCGATCGGCAGGGTCATGCCCGAGACGGCGGCCTTGGACGCGGCATAGGCGGCTTGGCCAATCTGGCCGTCGAAGGCGGCGACCGAAGCGGTGTTGACGACAACACCGCGTTCCTCGCCGACCAGGTCGGCGTCGGCGATCCTCGCGGCGAACTTGGACAAGACGTTAAACGTGCCGATCAGATTGACCGTGATAATCTTGGAGAAATCAGCCAGCGGCAGGGCTGAACCGTCGCGCCCGATCACCTTGGCCGGCGGACCGATGCCGGCGCAATTGACCAGGATGCGCGCCTTGCCGTGCAGGCCTTCCGCCTCGACGAGAGCGCGCTCGACAGCGTCCTCGTCGCTGATGTTCACCTGAACAAAATGGCCGCCGATCGCCTCGGCCTTCGCCGCGCCCAGCTCGGCGTTGAGGTCGAAAATCGTGACCTTGGCGCCGGCCTCGGCCAAGCGATCCGCCGTGGCCCCGCCCAGCCCGGAGGCCCCGCCCGTGACGATCGCGGCCAGTCCCTCAATTCGCATCGCTTGGTCCTTTCAAATCAGTTCGATGGCCATGGCGGTCGCTTCGCCGCCGCCGATGCAGAGGCTGGCCACGCCGCGCTTCAGTCCTCGCCGGCGCAGAGCCGCCAGCAGGGTCGCGAGGATGCGCGCGCCGCTGGCGCCGATCGGGTGGCCCAGCGCGCAAGCGCCGCCGTTGACATTCAGCCGATCCTCGGGAATGCCCAGGTCCCGGGCGGCGATCATCGCGACGACGGCGAACGCCTCGTTGACTTCCCAGAGATCAACATCGCCGACTCGCCAGCCCGCGCGGGCGAGGGCTTTGCGCATGGCGGGCGCTGGCGCGGTGGTGAACAGGCCTGGCTCGTGGGCGTGAGCGCCCTGCCCCGCGACCCGCGCGACCACCGGCAGACCCAGGCGCTCGGCCACGCTGGCCCGCGCCATGACCAGCGCCGCGGCCCCATCGGAGATCGAGGAGGCGTTTGCGGCCGTAATGGCGCCATCCTTGGCGAAGGCCGGCTTGAGGGTCGGTATCTTCTCTGGCGACGCCTTGCCCGGCTGTTCGTCGATCGTTATCTGGCGGCTCCCGTCGCGCCCGTTGACCGTAACGGGCGTGATCTCCTCGTCGAACGCGCCGCTGGCGATCGCCGTCTTCGCCCGCTCCAAGGAGCGGATCGCGAAAACATCCTGCTCCTCGCGAGTAAAGCCCAGGGACCGAGCGGCCTCCTCGGCGAAGCCGCCCATCAACTTGCCGGGCGTATAGGCGTCCTCCAGGCCGTCCAGAAACATCGAGTCCTTGACCACGTCGTGGCCCAGGCGCGCGCCGGAGCGGTGCTTGGCCAGAAGGTAGGGCGCCTGCGTCATGCTTTCCATGCCGCCGGCCACCACCACGTCCGCCGCGCCAGCCGCCAGCGTGTCGTGGGCCAACATCGCGGCCATCATGCCAGAGCCGCACATCTTGTTGACCGTCGCGGCCTCCACCGAAAGCGGCAGCCCGCCGCCAAGCGCGGCTTGCCGCGCCGGCGACTGGCCAAGGCCCGCGGCCAGGACGCAACCCATATAGATGCGCTCGACCTGATCACCCGCGACGCCGGCGCGCGCGACCGCCGCGGCGACCGCGGCCGCGCCCAAGGCGGTCGAGGTGACACCAGAAAGATCGCCCTGCATGGCCCCCATCGGCGTGCGGGCGAAAGAACAGATGACGACGGGATCGATCATGCTCGTTTCCTTAAAGCGCCCGCGCGATGACCATGCGCTGGATGTCCGAGGTGCCTTCGTAGATCTGTGTCACCCGCACATCCCGGTAGATCTTGGCGAGGCCAAACGCCTCCAGATAACCGTAGCCCCCAAGGGTCTGGATGGCGCCGGACACCACTTGCTCGGCGACTTCGGAAGCGAAAAGCTTGGCCATTGAGGCCTGCGTCAGACTCGGTTCTCCGGCGTCCATGCGTTCGGCCGCGGCCAGCACCATCAGCCGCCCGGCCTCCAGCCGGGTGGCGAGGTCGGCCAGGCGAAAGCCCACGGCCTGATGCTCGATGATCGGTTTGCCGAAACTGACGCGCGTCTTGGCGTAGTCGACCGCGAGCTCCAGCGCCGCCCGGGCCATGCCGACGCTTTGCGCGGCGATGCCGATGCGACCCGCCTCCAGATTGGAAAGGGCGATCTTGTAGCCCTCGCCTGGCGCGCCCAGCAGCAGGTCGTCCTCCAGGAAGAGGTCTTCGAACCGAATGGCGCAGGTGTCGGAAGCGCCCTGGCCAAGCTTGTGCTCGATATTATCGACGATATAGCCGGCGCGATCGGTCGGGACGAGGAAGGCCGATATGCCCTTCTTTCCAAGGCTTGGATCGGTGACGGCGAAGACGATCGCCAGGCCCGCTATGCGACCCGAGGTGATGAACTGCTTGGCGCCGTTCAGCCGCCATCCGCCCTCGACCTTTTCGGCGCGGGTGCGGATGGCCGAAGCGTCCGATCCCGCGTCTGGCTCCGTCAACGCGAAGGCGCCGATAGTGCGACCGGCGATCAAATCCGGCAGGAAGCGGCGCTGCTGCTCGGCGTCGCCGAACCGCGCCAAGCCGTTGACGATCAGGCTGTTCTGGATCGAGACGATCGTCGAGAGGGCGCCGTCCGCGGCCGCCAGTTCGATCAGCGCCAGGGCGTAGGACACATAGTCGGCGCCGGCGCCTCCGAACGCCTCTGGAGCGGTCATGCCCAGCAGGCCCATGTCCGCGAGGTCGATAAAGAGATCGGCGGGAAAGGCGCCCGCCGCTTCATAGGCCTGGCTGTGGGGACGAATGCGCGCCTGGGCGAAGTTTCGGACATGGTCTCTGACCGCGATCTGCGTCTCGGCAAGCAAGAGAACTCTCCGGATTAATTTATACCCGTGAGTAGCTATGATAATGATGCGTAGAGAGTCAACGTGTTCGATCTGGAGTTTCTGATCGTGAGCCAACCCACGGCGGAGACGCCGTCCCCATTCCGCTCGGCGTCCGAACGCGCCGCGGACCGCGAACGTAAGCGCGAGGCGGTGCTCCTCGCCGCCGTCAAGGCGTTCAACCAACATGGTTTTCACGCCGCGTCGCTCGACGAGGTGGCCACCAGCCTCGGCGTCAGCAAGCCGACGATCTATCACTACCTTGGCAACAAGGATCAGGTGCTGCTGGAATGCGTGACCCGCGGGCTGGAGCAGCTTCGCGCCGCCGCGCGTCGCAACGCCAAGGGCCCAGGCTCTGGCCGCGATCGCCTCGTCGCTTTCCTGCGCCACTACGCCGAGATCATCATGGACGACTTCGGCCGATGCGTGATCCGCACCGCCGAAGAAGCGCTCTCCCCCGACAGCGCGGCGAAATTTCGAACTCTCAAGGGCGAGGTCGACAAGGCGATGCGTGACCTGATTGAGCAAGGCGTCGCGGATGGCTCGATTGTTGCGCCCGACGTGCGGCTAACGGCCTTCACCCTGGCTGGAGCCCTGAACTGGTTGGCCCGCTGGCATCAGCCGGACGGAGAAATCTCGGCTGGCGAGATCGCCCGCGACATGGTCCAAATCCTTATGCGGGGCGTGGATCCTCGGCCCTAGCGTCTCCGGCGCGCCGCGGGATCAAGCAAATAGGCGCCGGTTCGGCTTAGCGCGCGGTCACGCGCGCGTTCTCGATACGGAAACTTGATCGGCCGAGCGCGCTTGCCTGAAAGCGGCCATTTCGAACTTCCCAAAAGAGTCAGACTTCTCCGTTCGGCGGGCCGGTCACGCCGCCTTCCCATCCGTGGACGGGGCTTCCGGACGGAGAAGCCCACTAGCAGCGCCAACCACACTCTGGCATCGGCGGCCTCACCCTTGGCCGCGTGTAAACAACCTTCTTGGAAATGACAGCTATGCCTGCGGATCAAGCAGCTCCACCAACATGGCCGTGGCCTCCCCGCCACCGATGCACAAGGCCGCAGCCCCACGTCGTGCGCCACGCGCCGCCAGAGCCGACAGGAGAGTTGTCAGAACCCGAGGCCCCGAGGCCCCGAGGCCCCGAGGGGGTGCCCGAGAGCGCAGGCGCCGCCATTCACGTTCATGCGCTCGTGCGGGATGTGCAGCTCGCGCATGACGATCAGCGGCACCAAGGCAAAGGCCTCGTTGACCTCCCAAAGATCGACGTCCGTCGGAGACCAGCCCGCTTTCTCAAGCGCGGCGCGGAGCGCGAAGACCGGCGCGGTCGTGAAGAGACCCGGTTCGTGGGCGAAGGCGGCGCGACTGACGATACGGGCGATCGGCTTGAGACCGAACGCGGCGGCGACCGAAGCCCGCGTCAGCACAAGGGCGGCCGCGCCATCGGAAATAGAGGCGGCCGAGCCGGCCGTGATGCTGCCGTCGGGCCTGAAGGCGGGTTTGAGGTTGGGGATCTTGGCGGGGTCGGCGCGGCTGGGCTGCTCGTCCAGGGCAATGGTCGCCGGTCCGGCTTTGGAGGTCACGACGACCGGCGCGATCTCGTCGGCGAAGTCTCCGCTCGCCTGAGCCCGCCGCGCGCGCGTGGCGCTCTCGATCGCGTAGGCGTCTTGTTCCTGGCGGGTGAACTGATAGGTCTCGACAGCATCCTTGGCGAACTGCCCCATCAGCTTGCCCGGATCGTACGCGTCTTCTAGACCGTCCAGGTAGA
Source organism: Caulobacter sp. SSI4214 (assembly GCF_012184455.1). NCBI lineage: Bacteria > Pseudomonadati > Pseudomonadota > Alphaproteobacteria > Caulobacterales > Caulobacteraceae > Caulobacter > Caulobacter sp. SSI4214. Next base: position 168,874 of record NZ_SZWJ01000001.1, read on the forward strand.
GGCTGTCGTACGCGATGTCGTGCCCAGCCTTTGCGCCACCGCGGGGCTTCTTGGACAAAAACGGCGCGTTGGTCATCGACTCCATGCCGCCCGCCACGACGACCTTTGCCGTGCTGGCCATGAGGGCGTCATGCGCCATAATCGCCGCCTGCATGCCCGAGCCACACATCTTGTTGATGGTGGTGGCCTGGGTGGATTTTGCCAGGCCGGCGCCAAGCGCGGCCTGGCGCGCCGGCGCCTGACCAAGTCCAGCCGCGAACACGCAGCCCATGATCGTCTGATCGACCGCGTCTGGCGGCGCGTTCGAGGGCGGCCTTGATGGCCACGGCGCCCAGTTGGGTTGCTGTGACCTTGGCGGGCGCGCCCTGAAAGCCGCCCATGGGCGTATTTCAATGATTTAACCTATATTCGCGATGGTCCGCGAAGGTCCCCGAAAGGCTCTGAATCATTCCCACTCAATTCCAATAATTATACCAACCCGCTGGATTTATTATATTTCATTGATCACGTGCTCGTGTATACCTGGGATCAATACCTCCGAATATTAGAGTTTTAAATTCACTCAGAAATTCAGATGCTTGACATATAGCGCAGTGCATGGATCGACTTCCGCTCACCCCAAAGCCGACATTATAATCTGCCCAGAAAAAGGATCTTTAGGACGAGGTGCTCATTCTCGGGCATTGTGCCTTCCGCAAACCTAGCCTTGTTTCCGACGCCCCAGGACACCGCGCCGGGCCAGCCAGATCCATAGACCCAAGCCATAAAGCGCCGGCAGGGAAAGACCCGCAGCCGCCGCGAGAACCTTGCCGATCAGACCTCCCATCTCGCCATAGTGGATCGGCAGCACCAGATCCGAAAGTCGCGCGGCGAGCGGCGCGTTCAACGGATCGTATATCTTGGCGGTGTGGCCCGTTCGGGCGTCGACCTCGACCAGGGTGCGCCCCGAACGCCGCCGCACCTCGGTGGGCTGGGTCAGCCGCACGGCGTAAACGCCGCGCGTTTGGGTGGGAAACTGCAGACTGGAAAAGACCGCTTCTGGGAAACGAGCGTGCGCGATCTCATAGGCTCTCTGAGGCCCGATCGGCGGCGCGGTCAGCACTGCGGGAACGGCGCGTGAGGGGTTGAGGTCCAGGGTCGCCATGTAGACGCCCGTGCCGGCGATGATCACCAAGGGACCTGCGGCGAGGAGCCCGACCGCGCGATGCCAACCGTATCGGCGCTGGGCCGGATTACGCCATCGGGCCACATCGAAGCTGACTCGCCACTTGCCCGGTCGAGGCCAGCCGAGCCACGCGCCTATCAGAACGCCAGTGATCAGGAAGGCCCCCGAGGCGGCGATCAGACCGGCTCCGCCTTGGCTCAACAAGGCGCGCTCATGGACGGAGCGCACCCAGCCCCAGCCTGTCGCCGGCGCGGCCACGCCGAGCGCGCTCGTCGTCACCGCGACGACCCTGGCGCTTTCGGCGTCGAGGCGGACGAACCTTCGCTTCCCACCGGCATCGAGATAGTCCGAGTTGACGACGCCAACCGCGCGATCCGGCAGGGCCAGTCGACGGATCGGCGCGCCAGCGGCCGCCTGGGCAGCGTCGGTCAATTGGTCGAGCGAAGCCAAGCGCGCGATTGAGAACGGACGATGCGCCAGCCGTTCGAGCTGTGGCTGGAAGACCAGCAACGCGCCCGTCAGGCCCTGCACGGCCCAGAGCGCGCCGATCACCAATCCGGCCCAGCGATGCGCGAGCACCGCCACGCCGCGCGGATTGAGCACCCCGCTCATCGCGACGCCAGGGCTCGAGCGATCAAGCGGTTGGCGCCCGAGATGTCCGCCAGCGCCTCGCCCGCCCTCAGGCGCGCCAGCACCGCCAGTTCATCCTGCTGCATCTGGATTGCGCGGCGGGCCAGGGCCTCGACGCGGTCAGGCACGAGCACCACGACGCCACTTTCATCAGCCAGAATGGCGTCGCCGGGATTGACCGCCACGCCGCCCACCGACACCGGTGCGTTGATCGCGCTTTCCAAGCTGAGGAACTTGGTGGTCAGGGGCGTGGGGCCTCTGCACCAGACCGGCATTTCGGCACGGCGGATTTCCCCGAAGTCGGTGGCGGGGCCATCGATCACCACGGCGGCGATCCCCGCCAGCTTGGCGGCGTTGGTGGTCACCCCGCCCCAGCAGGCGTGACGGATGTCGCCGCAACGTTCGATCACGAGCACATCGCCGGGCCGCGCCGTGCTGACGGCGTGGTGCAGCAGGGTCGAGTCCGCGCCCGGAATCCGCACCGTCACCGCCGTACCCGCCACACGCGGCCCCTCCCACACCGCGCGGATCGCCGGATCGACGAAGCCGTGGTGCAGCACATGCCCCAGGGTGGCGGTCTCGACTTGCTCCAGCAGAGCGATCAGGTCGGTGGGGATCTGCGGAGGCATGGGATTGATAGTGAACATGGCTCAGCCCTCCAGGGCGCGGCTTTGGACATCGCCGACCAGCGCCGGATCGAAGTCATCTTTCAGTCCCACCCCGGTCAGGGCGCGAGCGCGAGCCTGGTACAGCAGCCAGGCGAGCTTGGCGGCGGCGAACTCGTAGGACAGGCCCCGTGGCGGGCGAATGTTGGAGACGCAGTTGCGCTCGCTGTCGGCTCGTCCTGATCGTGGCCCCCAGGTGAGGTAGGCGCCCAGGCTGTCGGGCGAGCTGAGGCCGGGTCGTTCGCCGATCAGCATCAGCGACATGGCCGCGCCCAAACTCTCGCCGATCTCGTCGCCCAGGGCCACGCGCGCGTGCCGGGCCAGGACGATCGGGGCGATCCGCCAGCCAACGAGTTGCTCGCGCAGCGCCACGACGACGGCGGGCGCATGGGCCTGGACAGCCCGAGCCGACAGGCCGTCGCCGATGACGATAACCAGGTCGTGGCTTTGCTCCGTCGCCCGCAGCCGCTCGACGGAGCCCGCGTCCAGGCAGCGTCCCAGGTCGGGTCGTTGCAGGTAGGTCGCGCGGCTGTCGGCACGGCTGAACACGGCGATGGTCGGCTCACCGGCCAAGGCGCCGGCCAGGGCGGCCACGTCCATAGGGGCGTGAACCGCGTCTCGGGCCAGGGCGTGATCGCTCTGGAAGGCCAGCATCGCGGCTGTCGGCAGGCCCGCGCCCGCCCGCCCCAGGCCGATCCGCGCTTCGGTGGCGGCGCGCAGGCGGGAGAGCAAGGATCCGGGAGCGGAAGTCACGCCAGCACCCTCGGCAGCGACAGGATCGACCCGATCTGGTCCAACGCGGTTGAACGGACCCCGCCTCGCGCGTCCAGCAGGCCGATCTGGTCGAGCCAGGCGGCGAACTCCGGCGCCGGCCGCAGGTTCAGGACCTGACGCAGATAGAGCGCGTCATGGAAGCTGGTGGACTGATAGTTGAGCATGATGTCGTCGGCGCCGGGCACTCCGATGACGAAGTTGACGCCGGCCACCCCCAGCAGAGTCAGCAGGTCGTCCATGTCGTCCTGGTCGGCCTCGGCATGGTTGGTGTAGCAAACGTCCACGCCCATCGGCAGGCCCAGCAGCTTGCCGCAGAAGTGGTCCTCCAAACCCGCCCGGATGATCTGCTTGCCGTCGTAGAGATATTCGGGGCCGATGAAGCCGACCACGGTGTTGACCAGCAGCGGCGAGAACGCCCGCGCTACGGCATAGGCCCGTGTCTCCATGGTCTGCTGGTCGGCGCCGTGATGGGCGTCGGCCGACAGGGCCGCGCCCTGCCCGGTCTCGAAGTACATGACGTCCTGGCCGACGGTCCCACGGTTCAGCGACAGGGCGGCCTCACGCCCCTCGCGCAGCACCGCCAGATCGACGCCAAAGCCGCTGTTGGCCTTCTGGCTGCCGGCGATCGACTGGAACACCAGGTCCACCGGTGCGCCGCGCTCGATCGCCGCTATGGTATTGGTGATGTGGGTCAGGATGCAGCTCTGGGTCGGGATCGCATAGGCCTGGCGCAGGTCGTCGATCAGCCGCAGCAGGGTCGTGGCGCCCGCCACGCTGTCGGTGGCAGGATTGACCCCGATCACCGCGTCGCCGCTGCCCATCAGCAGGCCGTCGAGGATGATCGCCGCGACGCCGGCCGGATCGTCGGTGGGGTGGTTGGGCTGCAAACGCACGGCTAGGGTGCCAGCCTGGCCCAGGGTGTTGCGGAAGCGGGTGACCACCTGGATCTTGCGCGCGACCGCGATCAGGTCCTGGTTGCGCATCAGCTTGCAGACGCCCGCGACCATCTCCGGCGTCAGGCCCGGCGACAGCCGCGCCAGGGTCTGGCCGTCGGCCGCATCGCTGAGCAGCCAGTCGCGGAAGTCGCCCATCGTCAGGTGGGAGATCGGCGCGAAGGCGGCCGCATCGTGCCCGTCAATGATCAGCCGGGTGACCTCGTCATCCTCGTAGGGAACGACGGCGTCGGTCAAGAACCCCTTCAGCGGCAGGTCCGCCAGCGCGCGCCGGGCCGCGACCCGCGTCGCGGCGTCGGGGGCGGCGACGCCGGCCAGGGCGTCGCCCGATCGAAACGGCGACGCGGCCGCCATCAGGGTCTTCAGGTCGTCGAACCGATAGCGCGTTCCGCCAAGGTCGATCGTCGGCATGGGCCTAGCGCGCGATCAGCAGGGTATCGCGCGGCTCGAACGTCGCGAAGACCGGTCCCGGCTCGAGCACCTCCTCGGCCTCGGCGACCAGGGTGTGGCCGCTGATCTCCAAGCCGTAAGCGTGCCGCGCGCCCAGATAGGTGCGATCGGTGATCGCGCCGGCCAGCACGTTGAGGCCACGATCGCTCGGACGCTGCCGCGACAGTCGGATGTGCTGGGGTCTGACCGTGACGATCCCGTCGTCGGCGCCGGCCGAGGCGGCGGCGACCGCGCGCAGAGCGACTCCCGCCTCGGTCATGACCGGCGTAATCTCATCCACAGTAGCGCCCGTCCGCCGCACCGGCAGGAAGTTGCTTGCCCCGATGAAGTCGGCCACGAAGGTGTTGGCCGGTCGCCGATAGATGGTGTCGGGGCTGTCGAGCTGGACGATCCGCCCCTTGTTCATCACCGCGATGCGGTCGCTCAGCGCCAGTGCCTCCTCCTGGTCGTGGGTGACGTAGATCGTCGTCAGGCCCAGCTGGCGCTGCAATGATTTGAGCCAGCCGCGGGCCTTGATCCGCAGCTTGGCGTCCAGGTTGGACAGCGGCTCGTCCAGCAGCAGCAGGGTTGGCCGGAAGACCAGGGTTCGGGCCAGGGCCACGCGTTGCTGCTGGCCGCCGGAAAGTTCGTGCGGAAAGCGCCCGCCGTACTCGCCCATATCGACCAGCGACAGGGCCTCGGCGATGCGGGGCGCCTGCTCGGCCTTGCTGACGCCCCGCAGCTTCAGCGGAAAGGCCAGATTCTGGGCGACCGTCATGTGCGGCCACAGGGCGTAGGACTGGAACACCAGGCCCAGGTTGCGGCGCTCGGGCGGCACATCGACCTTGCCATTCCCGTCGAAGAAGGTCTGGGTGCCCACGCGGATGACGCCGCCCGAGGGGGTGTCAAGGCCGGCGATGGCGAACAGGGTCGTCGACTTGCCGCAGCCTGACGGGCCCAGCAGGGTCAGGAACTCCCCCTGCGCCACGTGCAGGTTGACGTCGTGCAGGGCGGTGACGTCGCCAAACCGCTTGGAGAGGTTCTCGACGGAAACATCAGACATCGCGGTGCGTCCTTGTGATGAGGCGCGCGGCCGTCACGAAGAGGAAGGTGATGAGAAGCTGGATAACCGAAAGGGCGGCGACCGCGCCGCTGTTGCCGTTAGTCCAGAAGGACAACATCGTCGTGCCAATGATCTCGGCGCCCGGCGCGAACAGGAACACCGCCGAGGCGTATTCCTTGAGCATGCCGAGGAAGAGCAGGGTGAAGGCCGAGAACAGGGCCGGCTTCATCAGCGGCAGAATGATCCGGGTCGAGACGGTCCACCAGCTGGCGCCGACCGACCGCGCGCTCTGGTCCAGCTCCTTGCCGATCTGCATCATGGCCGGCGCCATGGCGCCATAGGCCGTGGGCATGCCGCGCATGGCGAAGGCGATCATCAGGATCCAGATCGTGCCTTGCAGCAGGCTGGCGCCGGGGATCAGCAGCATCGCCCAGAAGAAGCCGATGCCGGCCACCACGCCAGGCATGGCGCGCGGATAGAGGGCGACATATTCCAGCTGCCGCCGGAACGGGAAGCTGGAGCGCTGCACGACCAGGGCCAGCAGGGCCACGACGGCCGTGGCCCCGACGCCACCGACGAAGGCGATGATGACGCTGTTGGTGATAGAGCGGATGTAGGCTGGGTACTTGGCCAGGATCGCGAAGTTGTCGAAGGTCAGCAGCTCGAACGGCGACAGCAGCGGCGTCAGGAAGGTGGTGAAGGCCCGCAGGACGATGCCGATCAATGGGATCAGCAGGGCCAGAACCAGATACAACCACAGCGCCGCCGCGATCGGCGGACCGGCCTTGCCCAGATCGGCGACCTTGGGCCGCTGGGCCTTGCCCTTCACGGTGACGAAGCGACCGGCCTTGCTGAGCAGCAGGCCTTGCGCCAGCAGCAGGCCCGAGACGATGGCCAGCAGCAGGGCCGCCGCCGCGCCGACCAGTCCATAGTCGGGCGTGATCGCGCCCAGGCCGCGGCTGAACAGGAAGGTCGTGAAGAACTCCAGGCCGGCGGGGCGTCCAAACACCAGCGGCACAGCCAGCATCTCCAGCGAGCCGATGAACACCAGCAAGGCGCTGTAGATGATCGCCGGACGCATCAGCGGCAGCGAGATCGACCACAGCACACGCAAGGCTCCGGCGCCCATGCTGCGTCCGGCGTCCTCCAGCGTGGCGTCGGCCATCCGCGCCGAGCTGGAGCAGAACAGGTAGACCAGCGGCGCCTGGGTGACGCCCGCGACGATGGCCATGCCGGGGATCGAGTACATGTCCCAGGGCGGCACCCCGATCAGGCGCTCGCCCAGCAGGGTGATGTAACCCGACGGGCCGTAGATGATGTACCAGGCGAAGGCCGTTACCAGCTGCGAGATGTACATCGGCCATAGCACCAGCGGTCGCAGCCAGCGCCGTCCTGGCAGGTTGGTGCGCTCGATGAACAGGGCGAAGGCCACACCCGCCGCGCAGGCGACCAAGGTCGTCAGGCCAGCCAGCTGGAACGAATTGACCAGAACGTCGTGGAAGTCGGGATCGCCGAACAGTCTCGAATAGTTGCGCAGGGTCAGGTCGCCGGTCTCGTATAGCGGCTTATCGAGGAAGGATTGCCAGAGGATCGGGCCGAGGGGCGCGGCGACCAGGATGACGGTGACGATCGCCGTCGCCCACTGGATCAGCAAGGCGTGCGACAGCGGCGAGCGACCATCGAGAAGCTTGGCGGAAGCGGGCATGGAGGCTCCGGGGCTCGCGCGGCTCATCGGCGCCGCCTGTGGAACAGCTCGTTCCAGCGGGCGACGAAGGCGTCGTACTGGCTGACCATGCGATGGTCGTAGCCGACCATGACCACCTTGGACTCACCGCCCAGTCGGCGGATCACGCTGTCATGGGTGAGGAACGGCACGTCGCTCTCGCGCACGTCGCTGCGATAAGGCGTCAGCCCACCCTTGGCGGCGGCGATCTGGCCGTCACGCGAGAGCAGGTAGTCGAGCAGCAGGCGCGCCGAGGTCGGACTGCGCGCGGCGGCCGTGACCGCCATGCCGCGCGGCACGACCGGCGTGCCGTCCGCGCACAGCGTCCAGGCGACGATCTTGGCGCGGCCTTTGGTCAGCATCTGCGGCAGGACCGTCACGGCCGAGACGTGATAGCCGACCAGGTATTCGCCGGCCGTGACCTTGTCGAGCATGGCCGCCCCGCCGGTCTCGACCCGAACATAGGGCGCCAGGCGCTGCATCAGGTCCCAGCCGCCGGGCTTCCTCTGGTCGATCGCCGACCAGTGCACGGCATAGGCCAGGGCGTGGGCGGACGCGTCATAGGTGGTGATGCGGTGGGCGAACTTGCGCGGATTGGCCGCCGCCAGCGCGGTCAGCTGATTGAGGCCCGTCGGGACCTGGTGCGGGTCCAGCAGCGCCTTGTTGTAGACCATCAGCATCGGGTCGGCCGACAGGGTGTAGACGCCCGGCAGCGGCAGACTCCAGGCCGGCAGGCGCGGCTCCTCGGGACTGCGATAGCCGGCCGCCGCGCGGCGCTGGGCGAAGCGCAGCCAGGCGTCTGGCGCGCTGCTGACGATCATGTCCGCCGAGGCCCGCCTGGCCGAGGTTTCGGCGTAGTAGCGCTCGAAGGCCTCGGTGGGTCCCATGTCCAGGGTCTCGACCCGGATCCAGGGATAGCGACGCTTGAACCCCTGCAGGATCTCGCGCCAATTGTACTCGGCCATGTTGGAATAGACGCGCAGGCCCGACTCGCGCCGCGAGGCCGCGACCAGGTCCTGGCTCTGGGCCAGCCCCCTGCCCCCGATCAGCCCGGCCATCGCCGCCAGGCCGGCTAGCACGCCACGACGCGCCGGCGTCACCTTACCATCAGTCATATGCGGGTCTCCTGGCGCTATCCAGCGCCGCCGCGGCCGCGCTCCGCAAGAAGCCCGCATCCGCGCCCACCGTCACGAAGGTGTATTGTCGCTCGAACAGGCGCTGGGCCGAATGGCCCGGCAGGATCGTCCCGCCCAGGGCGACGCCGCTCTCAAGGATGCGCCGCTCGCCCTCGGACCACAGCTCCGCGAAGGCGGAACTCTCGTACTGGCCCGCCACGCCGATGCTGGCCGACAGGTCCAGCGGACCGATGAAGAACATGTCGACGCCATCGACGGCCGCCATCTCCGGAATGGCCTCGACGCCCTTCTCGGACTCGATCATCGCCACGATCAGGGTCTGGTCGGCGGCGTGGTCGGGATAGGCGGCGCTATCGGCGCCCCAGCCTGCGGCGCGCGAGACCGTGTAGTGCAGGCCACGCGAACCGCGCGGCGGATAGTAGGCCGCGCGCACCAGCCGCTCGACCTCGTCGGCGCTCTCCAGCGCGGGGGCGAACAGCCCTTCGACGCCCATGTCGAGCACGGGCTTGACCACGGCGGCCTCGACGCTGGGCAGGCGCGCCAGCAGGGTCGGCCCATCAGGCCGGTCGCCAGCCGCGCGCAGTTGATCAACGGCGTCGCCCAGGCCGGCCGGCGTGTGCTCCAGATCGACGATCAGGGCGTCGAACCCGACATGGGATAACAGCTCAGCGGCGGGCGGGCTGGCCATGAACAGCCAAGCCCCCAGCGACGGCTCGCGCCGCGCCAACCGCGCCTTGAGGGCGTTGGGCCTTAGCATGACGCGCCAAGCGTTTGGGTGAAGAAGGCGATGGCCGACTGGGCCAGGGCGTCGCGCTGGTGGCGCACGCCGGGCAGGATGTCCATCCAGGTCTGGACGCCGGCCGCCGACAGGCTGGCTTCCAGGGTCTTGAGGCGCTCGACCCGGGTCGCGCCCGTGGCGTTGGCGCCGTCCATCCAGTGCGCGCCGCCGGGCTTGTGGGTGATCTCCCAGGTGTCGGTGTCGGCGTCGCCGACCGCCAGGTGCACGGGGACGGCGCGCAGGGCCGGCGGGTCCAACGAACGACCAAAGCGCGCCTCCATGTCCGCCACGCCCACCCACCAGGGTTTCTGGCTGTCGAGAAGTGTCGGCGATCCCGGCGCGCAGACCGACAGGGCGCTAAGCCGTTGGGGATGCAGATAGTAGAAACGATGGACGAAATGCGCCCCGCCGGAGAAGCCGAATAGGGCGAAGCGCTCGGCGTCGACGCCATACCGTGCGGCGACCTCATCGATCATCGACAGCAGGATCAGGTCGAAGCGGATGCCGCGATACTCGATGTATTTATAGTTGTCGCGATCGTACGGCTCCTCGACGCCGCACGGGAACAGCGGCGCCAGGATGATCAGGTTGAACGCTTCGGCCAGGTCGGAGAACAGGTCGCGCATCGCCTGGTTGCCGCGCTCGGTGCCGTGGACGGCCACCAGGATGCGCCGGTCGGCCGCCTCTCCGCGGGGCGGCACATAGAGGCAGTATGAAAATCGCTGGTCGGCGCGGCAAGCCGTGGCCGGCGTTCGACCGACGTCATAGGGCGACAAGGGCGGGATCGTGGAATCTGTCATGGACTAGGGGGCGGCCGACGCCCTAGCGCCAGCCGCGGTTCTCCGCGCTATGGTCGTTCGATGATGGGGAGTCCGTCGGCGTCAGTAATTGACGCCAAGCTTCAGGTAGACCGTGCGCCCCTCGGCCTTGCTGTAGAGCTCGTTGCGATTGATCATCTGCGACGTGATCGAATAGTAGTTTTCGTTCAGCAGGTTGTTCACGCCCAGGCTAAAGCCGACATTGTTGATCTTGAACTGCGTCAGCGCGTCGAGACGATCGGTGGGACGCACACGACCGGTATAGTAGTTACCCACCGCCGAGCCTGGGAACTTATTGCGGGCTCCCGAATGGTTATACTGCAGGCGCACCAGCCAGTCGGCCGTAATGTCGTGCTCTAGCGCCAGATTGAATTGATCGGGCCCGATGCGGCGACCGGTCAGTGGCGTGTCGAGCACGCCGTCGTGGTTCGCGTCGCGCTTGCCCTCGGTGTGCGAATAGTTGGCCGACCAGCGGGTCTTGGACGTCAGCCGTCCATCCAGCACCACCTCCCAGCCGTGAACCTTCTCCTTCTCCCGCAGAGTCTGGGCCTCGGAGGGATTGACCGTGTCGATGACGAAGTCGGTGCCATATTTGGCGGTGTTGATGAAGTAGGCTCCGGTGTAGCGCACGCCCAGGACCTTGCCACGCAGGCCCAGCTCATAGTTGTTCACCAGCTGCGGCTTGGGATCGAAATTATCCAGGTTGGTCACGGCGACGCGACGCAGTGGCGAACCGATGTCGGGAATCGAGAAGCCCTGCGAGAAGCCGCCGAACAGCTGGGCTTGCTGGACGATCTGGAAGGTGCCGCCGATATTGACCGGCGTGGCCTGGTACTTCAGCTCGCCGCCATTGACGTGGACCGCGGTCAGGCCCGCGACGAAGTTGTCGATCTTCAGCACGAACTGGTCGTGACGCACGCCGGCCCGCAGGGTCAGGCGTTGGGTCAGCGGCATCTCCAGCTGAGCGAAGGCCGCGTAGTTCATCTGCCGCAGCGGCGGCGTGAAGGTGCGGCCGTCGCCGGGATTGCTGGTCAGCGGGATCAGCGGCTGCTGGGTAGTGTCGTGGCTGATGTCCGCGCCCCAGAGCAGTTCACCGCCCGCCGACCAACCCAGCTTCTCCAGCGGCGTGCGGAAATCGCTCTGGAGGCCGATTTTCTCCGACGAGATCGTCGTCTGGGTACCGCCCAGCCGCGCGGGGTCGAACGAGAAGACCGAGTAGTTCTTCAGATAGTAGGCCTGGGCGTGGAAAGCGCTGCTGAGCAGGTCGTCGTTATAGTAGCCCAGATAGCCCATCACATTGCGGTTAACCGGGTCCAGGGCGCGCGGGTCATACGATCCCTTGACCGCCGTCTCCTTGATCCCTTGCGCGATGTTGCCCGCCTTGCTGATGTAGTCGGTGTTCTGGTGCTGGCGATAGAAGTTGCCCATGGCTTCGACGCGTTGGCCGCCGAAGTTATATCCGACCTTGCCGAAAACGTTCCAGATGTCGGAATCGGAAATCCCGCCAAAGTTGTGCGGATCAGGCGCCAGGCGGTCGCCATCGGCATCGAACTGTCCGCCGACATGCTCGTAGCTACCGTTCAGCGTGACGTCGAAGCCCTTCACAGCGCCCGTGACGCTCTGTGAGATGCTGGGGCTGCCGCTGCCACCGAAATGCTGGGTGGAAAAGCCCGTGCCCAGTTCGGTGCGGAATTTCCAGCCGTCGTCGGCCTTACCCTTGCGGGTCACGTAGTTGATAACGCCGCCCGCGCCGCCCTGGCCGTAGATCGCCGAGGCGCCGCGAATGACCTCGATGCCCGTGATCGCGTTGGGCGAGATCAGACGCAGGTCGCGACCGCCGTCACGCAGCGGGTTGGACACCGGCACGCCGTCGATGAACACCCGCAGCGGCCGGCCGCGCAGGCTCTGCTCGACGTTGGCCGCGGTGCCGTTGGCTGCGGCCATGCCGGGAACGGTCGAGGCCAGGACGCTGCCGATATCGTTGGTCGTTGCCAACTGCTTTTCCAGCTGCACCTCATTGAGCACCGTGGACGAGCCCGGGAAGGTCGTCAGCGTGCCGGAGAAGCGCGAGCCGGTGACGACCACCGCTTCCAATGTCGCGCCCTCGTCGGTCGTGACGGTCTGGGCCTGGGCGGCGGCGGCGGCGGCGAACAGCGCCGTGGTCGCCAAGAGCATGTTCGAGAATTTCATGAGCCCATCCCCCAATGCCGACCGCCCCGGGCCGGCTCCAAATAGTAGCCAATAAGGAGACTTAATAGTAGCCAATTTTGGCACGCAACTGATTTGTTCGATTTTGATGACGAATTTTCACAGCGCCTTCGCGGCGCGCACCTCGTCCAGGAACGCTTCGAGCACGGCGAAATAGGTGTCGGGCTCTTCGTAGAACGGCATGTGCGAGCTGTGCGGGAAGATGTGAATCCGCGAGTCCGGCAAGGCGTCGTGCATCAGGAAGGCGCAGGCCGGCGTCAGCTCGTCGTGGCGTCCCGCCACCACCAGGCATGGCGCGGTGATCGCTCCCATGTCGGGCACGCGATTCCAGGCCTTCATGTTGCCGGTATAGGTGAACTCGTTGGGGCCCTGCATGGTCTCGTAAGGACCCATGTTCCAATCGGCCAGGGCCTGGGTCAGCGGCTCGGGCCACACTGGCAGGCGGCAGACATGGCGGTGATTAAGCAGGGTCACCGCCGCCTGGTACTCGGGATGGCCCAGCGTCCCCCGGGCCTCGTGGAAGACCATCATCGAGACGGTCTCGGCCCCCAGGGCGCCGCGCAAGCGGCCCAACTCGCCGACCAGATGCGGGATGTCGCAAGCCCCGTCGGCCAGCACACAGCTCTTCACGTTCTGCGGATAGGTCAGGCAGTATTCGGTGAATAGCCAGGTGCCCCAGCTGTGCCCCAGCACGTGCACCTGGCCCAGATCGAGGGCGGCGCGCACCTGCTCGGCCTCCTCGACATAGCGGCCCAGCGCCCACAGCGCCGGATCGGTGGGACGATCCGACGCGCCGCAGCCCAGTTGGTCCCAGGCCACGACCCGATAGCCGCGCTCGACCAGCCGGGCGTGCGGCGCGCGCAGGTAGAGGCTGGGCAGGCCCGGCCCGCCGTTGGCCATCAGCACGGTCTCGGTTCCCTCGCCATACACATAGGCGACGACCTCATGACCTTCCTTCAGGCGAACGCGGACGGTGGTCGGCTCCAGGCTCACGCCGCCACCTCGCCGAGGGCAAAGGCGCGCCCCTTGGCCAGGGACGGGATGGCGGCGCGGAAGCGCTTGACCTCGTCCAGGTCCAGATCGGCCAGGATGACCCCGACCTCATCGCCGGCTTCGGCCAGCACGCGGCCCCACGGGTCAATGATCATTGACTGGCCGTGACTGCTGCGTTCGCCATAGTGCAGGCCGCACTGGGCGGGCGCGATGACGAAGCTGCCGGTCTCGATCGCCCGGGCCCGCAGCAGCGATTCCCAATGCAAGGGTCCGGTGACGCTACTGAAGGCGGCGGGCACGGCCAGGATGCCCGCGCCCGCCTCGGCCAGGGCGCGATGCAGTTGCGGGAAGCGCACGTCGTAGCAGATCGTCAGCCCCAGACCGCCCCAAGGCGTATCGGCAACCACCGCGCGCTCGCCCGGACGATAAAAGTCTGACTCCCGCACTGCCCCGCCATCGGGCAGGTCGACGTCGAACAGATGGATCTTGTCGTAGCGCGCGATAATCGCGCCTTCGGGATTAATCACCAAAGATCGATTGACCACCGCGCCATCGCCCGAGCGGGTCGAGACCGAACCGGCCAGGATCCAGACCGACAGCTCCTTCGCCAGACTCTTCAGGCGAAGGGTGGCCAGATGGCTCTCCTCGGGCTGGGCGTAAGCGTGCATCTCTGGAGCGGTCGGCGCCAGGAAGTCGAACGCTTCTGGCAAGGCGACCAGACCGGCGCCCTGCCCCGCGGCCTCACGGATCAAGGCCTCGGCTTGCGAAAGGTTCGGCTCAAGGTCAGGCGTCGCGCACGTCTGCACGCACGCCACCCGCACGGGAAATGACATGGAAAGTCTCCTTAAGATCCCCAAAGACCCCGGCGGGCGGTTGGCAACGGATCGCGACTGTTGCTAACTTAGATACCGTGATTGGCTATAGAGATTGGCTACTATCGTGGGTGTGTCAACCGCGTCGCGGAAGAAGGACGGCGCCGCCGAACTGGTGAGCGCGCTCGAGGCAGATCTGCTGTCCGGCGCCTTTCGACCGGGCGAATGGCTCAAGCAGACTGATATCGAGACCAATTACAGCGCCCATCGCTTCGACGTGCGCATGGCTCTGCTGGACTTGAAGACCCGCCACCTGATCGAGCACGTCAAGAATCGCGGCTATCGGGTGATCAACCTCACCGACCGCGAGCGGGAGGACCTGATCGAGACGCGCACGGTGCTGGAGAAGGCGGCCGTCCAACTAGCGGCCAAGCGGCGCACCCCGCAGGATATCGCTGAGCTCAAGGCGATGGTGGCCCAGTTCGACGCGGCCATCGAGACCGGCGACCTGGATGTGCTGCGCGGCCTCAATGGCGACTTTCACGACCGCTTCTACAAAGCCTGCAACAACCTGACCCTGGCCCAGGAAATCAAAGCCCTGCGCCAGCGCGGCCTGCCCGGGGCGCGCGGCTGGCGGTCCCTGGGCGCCATCCGCCGCAGCAACGATGACCACGCTCAGATGATCGGCTTGCTGGAAGCCGGTGACGGCGAAGCTCTGTCAGCCCTGATTGACCGCCACCTGAACCGTTGGCGCGAAGGCCCGGAAGGCTAGATCACGGCGCCGAGCAAGTCGGCGCCGCCGTACCTTTAGTCGCGCGCGGCGACGATGATGATCTTGATCGCGGCCTAATCGCCCTCGCCTAACGCCTTCCGACGGCTCGAAGCGGTTAAGTTGTCAGTTCCAGTCGTCCTCCTTCCCGATCGCCGAAGCTGCGTAAGCTGAGCCTCATTAGCTCCATAGGGAAGCAAGTGGCACGGCCGCCAGATCGTCGCCGAACGGCACGGTGTCAGGGCTGCGCCAGCGCGGCGCCCAGAAGCGGACCTTCCGAACGTCTTACACGAGTCAATTGCCGACAATGGCGCACATCCAGAAATGCGACGTTCGCATCTAGATTCGGGTGAGCGCGGGAACCCGCCAGGACCGGGTTCTGAGTTCGCGGCGCGGCAGATAGGCGCGAAGCGCCAGGCGCATGCGTCCGCTGGGCGCGGGAAGCCAGTTGGCCGCCATGGCTCCAGCCGGGCGCTCGTGTTGGATCAGGATCTCGAAACCTCCGTCCGGATCCTTGATCAGGCCGGGCGTGCGATCTCCGATCGCGTATCGGCCGATCGGGTTTTCGGTGAAGAAATAGCGCCCCTCGGGCGTGACTTCGTACATGGTCAGCGACCAGAAGGCGTCGACCGGCACGCCGCCGGGCGGCACTCGCCAGCGATACGACGCCTGGCCCGTCAGGGGCTGGCCGGCGGCGTCGAAATTGGCGTGGAAGTACATCGCCTCCTCCTCGCCCAACGCCGCGATGCCGCCGAGCGCCACGGCGGCGCGCAATTGATCGTTGGTCCCGAAGTCGCCGATCCCGGGTGGCTGGTAGCTCCAGCCGCCGACCGCATAGTCGCGGAAGCGGAAGGTCTCGCGCAGGACCTCCAATGCGCCGGGTATCGTCGCCCGCCATTGGTCCAGCACCACCTGAGACGGCAGGCCCGGCGCGCCGATACCTTGGGCGGCGAACTGGCGCGCGCGCGGGAACTGGCCGCCCCCGCCCCGCGAGCGGGCGATGACCTCGTTGACCAGCGACAGGAAGCGGACCGGATCGTTCACATCGCCGGCGGCCGCCTCGAAGGGGCGCGGCGGCGGGCGGTCCGCCGGGACGCTCAAGGTCAGCCCGCCCTGGAAGGCCTGTGCGGCGGCCAGATCCGCCGGTCCGTCCACCAGGACGCGCATCAGGGCCCAGACGTCGTTGCTGGGCGCGCGGACCAGGCGGACGCCCGCCGGCGCGACGCCCTTCCAGTTCGGACCCACGACCCAGTAGCGACCGCCCTGTCCCTTGGTCGCCCGCGTGCCGACATAGGCGAACACGTCAGTAAAGGCGCTCATGAAAGCCAGGCAGAAGTAACGGTCCGTCGAGCTGGGCACGGTCAGCTCGACCGGTCCACCCGACAGCTCCAGGAACATCGACGAATAGATTGTGTCGTTGTTGGGCGCGGTGACCTGATGGGAAGTGTGGTCCATCAGCTGGGATCGATGCGCGATGAGGTTCAGCTTGCCCGGTCTGCCGACCGCCCCCGTCCGCTCCTGCTCGATCCGCGCCTGCTCGTACAGCGGAAAGCCGTAGAAGAAGGCCCGCTGGAACGGGTCCTTGGCCGTCTCGGCCAAGGCGGCAAGGGCCTGTCCCGTGGGCAGCAGGACCGAGGCGGCCAGCCCGGACTTGATCAGGTGACGGCGATGCATCGGCTTTTCTCCAACAGGACCTGTACTCAGCGGGTGTGGCGACTGAAGAACCGCCAGATGACCTCGGTCGCGTCGACCTGGTCGTAGCGGGCGCGCTCCAGCCCGCCGACGACCGGCGCGGGTCCGGGCCAGGTATGGCCGGCCGACTTGAGCCGATAGAACACCACCTCCCCACCCTTGGCGCATTGGGCGTAGGTCTCGACCGTGACGTCGCCCTTGGCCTCGACGGAAGGCTTGTCCGCGCAGCCGTCGGCGCGCCGCCAGAAGTCCACCGCATAGGCGACCTCCCGGAACGGCTGGGTTTGCGACCGAGCCACCAGCGCCATCGGCGAGGTCCCGCCCTTGAACGGCACGATATCGTCCTGTTCGCCGTGCATGATCAGCACCGGAACCGGGGTCGCCGGCGGCGTTTCGCCGCCGAACATCGCGCCCGATACGACGGCGATGGCCGCAATGCGCGGGGCCAGGGCTGCGCCGATGCGGTAGGTCAGCATGCCGCCATTGGAGAGGCCGGTGACATAGACGCGCTTCGGGTCGATGCGATGGTCGCGAGCGATGTCGTCGATCATCGCGCCGATGAAGGCGACGTCGTCGCTGCCTGAGGCCATGGCGAAGCCGCAGCAGCCCCCGGCGTTCCAGGTCCCCATGTTGGCGTTGCGCCCAACGCCGCTGGGAAAGGCCACGGCGAAGCCCTCACGCCGAGCTATCCCCAGCCAGCGCGGCGTCATGGTCATGGGGCTGCCGCCGCCGCCATGCAGGGCGATGACCAGCGGAACCGGACCAGAAGCCTCGGCCGGCCCGTCCAGCAGGTAGTCGCGGGCGACCCCGCCCACCCTGACGCTGTGGGCGGCCGGAGAGGCCTCGTCGAGAGCCCAGGCTGGCGCGGAGCCCAGCGTCAGGGCGGCGGCGACCATGGCGAAAGCGATCGATTTCATCTCCGCGATCCTCGCTGCGGCGCTCAGTAGCGCAGCGTCAGTTCCGCGCCGTAGATGCGCGGCTGGTTCCAGAATTCGGCGGTCCCGACCACGTTGAGGACGTAGCGCTCGTCGGTCAGGTTCCGCCCGGTGACCGAGAAACGCCAGTTGCCTCCTTCGACGCCGATCCGGGCGTCGTAGAGGGTGTAACCGGCATAGGCGCGGACGTTGTCCGGCGTTTCGTAGCCGCCGTGGGCGTACTGAGCGCTACCGCCGATGAAGCCGCGCAGGCGGCCGATCGGCTGGGTGTACAGCAGGTTGGCCGTGACCTGGTTGTCGCGCAGGCGCGGCACGTGCTTGCCATTCAGATCGACCGTCACGCCCTGACTGATCAGGCTGGCGCCCTTCTCGAACGCGCCGTCCGAGGTCGAGTATGACACTCGCGTCACCAGCCTTCCGCGGCCGACACGGAAAATACGGCGCGCCTCGGCTTCGAATCCGTAGACGTGAGCGTCGCCAGCGTTGGACAGGATGAAGCCGGTCGCGCCGGCCGAAGGCGCGGTCACCACCTGCACCTGGTTGGTCCAAGTATAGTAGACGGCCGCCTCGGCGTTGAAGCCGAACAGGCGCCCCTTCCAGCCGGTCTCGTAGTTGTAGGCGTACTCGGCGTCGTAGCGCAGGACCTGCGGCAGCAGGGCGCGTGTCACCGATGGTGGCAGGTTGGTGTTGAAGCCTCCCGAACGGTAGGCCGTGGCGAAGCGCCAGTAGAGGTTCTGCTCATCGGCCAGGTTCCAGCGCAGCGACACGGTCGGCGTGTAGAAGGTGCTGTCGAAACCGGTGCGCACCGTGGCCGTCTCGTTCCCCGCTGCGCAAGCCGGGGCCGTCAGGGTCGGCGGGCAGAACTGGACCGTGGTCGCGCCCGAGCCGCCGATCGGGGCCAACAGGCCGGTCGGAACGGTCCCTGATCCGAAATAGACAAGCGGATCCTCGGACCAGCGCTCGAAGTCGTAGTCGCGACTATCGTGCTGGGCGCGCAGCTCCAGGCCCAGCAGCCAGCGCTCGGCGAGCTTGGCCTCGATCGCGCCGAACAGCGAGATGGAGTCGACCTTCTCGTTGAATGTATCGTGGTTCATCGTGCCGCGCCCGGCCTGGCGGGCCGCCGGCGAGAAGGTCGTGGCCGCGCCCGCAGCCGCCGTGCCGACGAAGCATCCGGGCGTCGCGGCCAGGGCCGCGCCCGTATAGGCTGGACAGTCGAGCGGCTCGGTGACCACGTGATCCTTGGAGTTCAGATACTCCACGCCGACCAGCCAGCTGACGCGCCCACCCTTCTTCGACGCGAAGGTGACCTGGGCCACATCGCGGCGATAGTCCTCGAACTGGGCCCGCGAATAGTCTGGGTAGCTGACCGCCGCTCCCGGCGCGACATCGGACAGCGACAAGCCTACGAAGTGGTCATCGTCCTCGTTGGTGCGCGCGCCGTCCCGGTCGCGGTGCGAGGCGCGTAGCGCCATGTCGGCCCAGTCCAGATCGACATCGGCGCGCAGCGAGAAGCCCTTCTCCTTGATATCGGTCCGTCCCTGCCGGTTCTGATTGGCGCGGATGTCGGGACCGGCATCGAGCGTCGGACTGCGGGCCAGGCCCGTGAAGCCGGGCGCGCTGCTGTCGTAGTACTCGGCCATCGCGCCCAGGGTGACCTTGGCCGAGGGGCGCGCTTCGAGTGTCAGCCGCGCACCCTTGGAATTCTGGGTGTCGGTGAAGTCACCGGTCGTGGTGTTGACGATGAAGCCATCGTGCTGGTCACTGATGAAGCCGCCTAGCCGCGCGGCCAGCTTGTCGCCGAGCGGCAGGTTGACGATCGCTTCCAGGTCAGTGCGGTCCGGGTCGGACCGGCGGACGGTCGCCGTACCGCCGAATTCCGATCTCGGTGCGTTGGAGATGACGTTGACCGCGCCGCCGACTGCGTTGCGCCCGAACAGCGCGCCCTGCGGCCCGCGCAACACCTCGACCCGCGCATTGTCGAACAGGTCCATCCGCGTCAGCGAGCGGCCGCCAAAGCCGCCGCCGGAGTTATAGAGGCCGTCGCGATAAAGGCCGGTGGCGGTCTCGGTGAAGCCGACCCGGCCACTGCCCTGCCCGCGGATCGAAATGTCATTCAGATATTCAGGACCAGACGTCACCAGGGTCACACCCTGGATCTGGCGCAGGTAGTCCTCCATGCGGTCCAGCACGAGCCCCTGGCGGTCGGCCTCGGTGATCGCTGTGACGGCGGCGGGAACGTCACGCAGCTGCTCGGCGCGGCGGCGGGCGGTGACCACCACCTCGCCGACATCACCGGCGGCCTGGGCGTGGACCGCACCCGCCGTCAGCAGTTCCGCCAGCGCCACGATCGCGACACCGCCCAGCATCGCCGCCCGGCGCGCGGCGCCTCGGCGGCTGGAATCCTCTTCGGCCGTGGCCGCCCAAGCGCATCCCATGGTCACCCTCCCTCACGGCGTCTGCGCGCCTTTGACGGAGGGAGGCTAAGCCGAGATGATCGTCACTGTCTACAGATTGTCGACAATTTATGGAGTGATCTTCAGGGCGGCCGTCAAGGAGTCGACGTGGGTCAGCTGCGCCTGCCGGTCGGCCTCGTCGCCGTCGCCACGCACGATGGCGTCCGCCAGGTCGCGCCAGCGCTGGGCTGCCCGCACCCGGAGTTCCTCTGTGGTGAAGCCGTAGGGACCAAAGTTGTGGGCGGCGCCGGCGCGCACGTCCAGGATCAGCGACCGCAGACGACCGCCTTTGGCGGCGTCGAGCACGGCGAACCCGGCGCGTAGGGTCTGGCGGAAGAACTCCTCTGGCTCGACGCCCGCGCCGGTCATCGCTTCAAGACGCTCGACCTGCCGACAAAGCGCTGGAATATCCTCGTCATTTCTATGGATGGCCGCCTTGCGCGCCGCGAAGCCGAACAGCACGGCGCTGATCTCGACGCTCTCGCGGGCCTCCCGGTCCGACAACCGGGCCACGGTCGCGCCCTTCATTGGTTCGATGTGCACCAGGGAGCGCGTGGCCAGGATCCGCAGCGCCTCGCGGACGGGCGCGCGACTGACCTTGAACCGCTCCGATAGCTCGATCTCCCGAAGCCGATCCCCAGGCTTGTAGACGTTCGTCTCGATCAGATAGGCCAAATCCAGAGCGACGCGGTCCGCCACGGATCGATTTCGCTTTTGCAGAAGATGCGGTGGGATCGGTTTCGACATTGCCTACAATCTCGGACTTCTCGCGATCGTAGCAAGCTTATTGGTTGAAGCGTAGTTTTGACCAAAATTCATTCAGCCCGGTCAGTGGATCTAAGTTCGATCAAGCGCCCTTCGCAGCCGATCGCGACGTCCGCTTTCGCGGCGGCGCTGCGCCAGACTTCTCCGTTCGGCGGGCCGGGCGCGCCGCCTTTCCATCCGTGGACGGGGCTTCCGGACGGAGGAGACCACTAGCAGCGCCGGCGGCGCTGGCGCGCTCCGTCGCGCTTTGGCGTAGTCTGGCGCGCGACGCTGAATGAAGATGAGAACTACGCCTACGCTATACCCCTCTAGAATACGACTTCTGCGCTCTTCCACCTGAGAAACTGTCGCGGAGGCGGCCTCGTCTTGCCCGCCACCTCGACCCGCTCGTCTGATCCTGCTCCAAGCGAGGGCGCGGACAAACGCAACAGACAACCAACGAAAATAGCAGCTGAGCGCCAAGAGCCGACATTGGGTCACCTCCACGTACTAGACATTCGGCACAGGGCCTGAAGCCTGCGGCGCCCCTCTTAGAGGGGCGCCAGTGGCGTTAAAGCACCGTAGTTAGCGAGGCGCGCTCCGAACTATAGAGCGGCGCGACAACGAGCCAGATCGGTCGGAACCAAAGGAGCGACCGGTAGAAGCCAGCGGTAGATGGCGGTTCGTCCCGGCTTCGCGGTGCGACCGAGGCGTCCGGCGCGCGCTTCTTCATAAGGCGACGGGCCGCGCGGACTGCGACGCACGAACACGCCGACGATCCCGCGCGATAAGGCATATTCGTAGACCGTGTCGGGATGGGACGGGTTGCCGAGCAAGAGTATGCTGGAGATATCGGCGTCCGTAGCGATCTGCGGCGCGCCGCCACGCTCGCCCGGCGGTCCATTTTCGGGATCGCGGCGCTGCAGAACCACTAGCTTCTGCCCGGCGTAACGCCAAACGTCGCCAACTCGCGGCGACGCCTTAGGATCAGCGCAGAGGCGCGGCGCGATGAAGGCTAGGCCATGACGGTCGCTCGTCACGCAGTACCAATCCGCGCTCCCACAATCCACGAGAGGGTATGAGGCCGTGGCCGGCCCGTCGATCGTCGGCGCTAGGACCTGTCGCTTGGCCGCTACATCCAACCGATAGAACGCCCCGCCGTCGGCGCTGCTGCTCGCAAAGACGTACACCTGTCGCTCGCTGGGTCCCAGGTCACGAGACCAAGCCGCTCCGCCGCCCGTGATGGCGGTGAAGGCTAGTGACAGCGCCACGGCGCGTCGGAAAAGCTGACGGTTCGACACGCACTCAGATCCCAAATGGCCGACGAAGCGCATCGGCTTCTCTAAAAGTGCCAATAGCCGTAAGCGGGCACGTTGGTCCCCCCGTCATGATACCAGCCCATGCCATCAAAGGACGAGATCATCTTGCCGACAGTGTTGGCCCAAGATTCGTTCATGGTTTTGTACTGCGAGGCGTCGAATTCAGTGTAATACTGCGGCGTCGCTTCATATTGGCCCGTTGCCGGATTGAGCACGGTGTACTGCTGCCCGCCGTTGTCGAAGAAGGCTTGTGAAGTGTAGTTGGCCATCTGGTGGCCCGCGGGCAAGGCATGCGCAATTTCGTGGGCGACGGTGAAGTCGATGTTGGCCTGATCAGCGCCGACCAGCATGCTGCCGACGATTTCCACATGCCCCCTTTCGGAAAGCGATTTTGATGCAAATGTTGTGGAGGCCTGCGCGGTGTTGTTCGGATTGGAGGCCTGGGCGACGATCTTGAAGTCCATGTTGTCCATCAAGGTCAACATCTCGGCGCCCGTGTAGCGGTTGCCTGACGGATCAGTGCCGACTGTCTTGGTGCTGTTCAGCGAGTCATTGAAGATGGCCGTGTAGATGGACTCGATGATCTTATCGGCGACCGCCTTCTGCGCCGGATCGTTCATGTCGGTCATCACCTGCACGTGGTCGGCGATGTACCGCCCAGCACGGGTCGCGGCGGCGTTCATGCGCGCAATTTCGATGCTGCCATAAGCTCCCGCCGAGTAACTAGTGACAGTCGCTCCGAAACCGCTACCGCCGGAGTAGGTCACGGGCGCGTAGACGACGACGGGAGAAACCTCCGTCGGTGTGACGTCGCCCCCGCCGCCTGGCCCGACCGTGATATTGGTGATTGCACCTGGCATCTGACTGCTCTCCAGAGATATGTTGAAGACGTGCAGAAGAGTTCATCACGGCAACCACCGGATGATGGGTTTGATACGAAATCTCGGGGATGCCGATAGGCGCCAGCGGCATCTATCGGTTCAGACTTCAACTAAGCGGTGCGGGAAATATGCCGGTCGGATGCATTCCATCCTGACCTAGATGCGATCCTATGGGGTAGATCGACGCTATGCTTTTACGGCGCATCATACTCATCGCCACCACTCAACTCGAACTCGTCTGAAGCTAAATCGGCGCCACCAAAGCGGTCAATGGCGAATTTCAACTTTTTGGGGAATTGGTCGGACGACGCTTGGAAAATTCCAAACTCGGGCATTGAACTGAAAGCCTGGGCGAGAGACTTTGAGAGACAAGTGGACGATTGCCGTCCTGCGCCTTCGTCGCCAAGGCGTTCACTGGCGCCAAGTTCGTCAAAGGGTTCAATCACCTGATCGCGGCCAGCTTGCCTATTGGTCCGGTCATCGAAGACGGCGCCAGTCGGTCGCGAGATCAAGCCGAGCTTGATACCTGCACGGCGATGCGACACACCCGCCTTTGTCGACAACCCCCTAAGCACAGGCTAATGGCGTGGACCGCACGATCGTGCCGGCTCGCAGCTGAAACAGGATCGGGATTGTTCGGGAACCCTCAATGAAGAGCGAAAAGCCGACGGCGACCCGCGAGACGATCGTAGACGCAGCCGTTCAATGTTTCGAACGCTATGGCGTCCACCGCACGTCGATGGCGGATGTAGCCGAGGCCAGTAAGGTCTCGCGCCAGACCCTCTATCGCCTATTCGACTCTCGCCCAGCCCTACTTGAATACATTGCAGGACAACGCATCACCGCCTTGGGCGAATTGCTTCGCCCCTATTTCGTGCAAGTCACCTCGCTACGTGAGGCTCTGATCGAGGGGTCCCTGCGGTCCCTGAAGGTCACGGCTAGCGACCCGCTCTTTCTCGAAATTGTCGGCAAGAGCGGGGAGCATCGGCTAGACCAGTTCCTGCTCAAGGGCAGCAAGCAGATTCAGAAACTCATGCTCTCACTCTGGGGTCCGGTTCTGGATCAGGCGCGCGTCGCCGGACAGCTCCGACCAGGCATCACGAACGATCAGGCTGTGGAGTGGATTCGCAACATCCACGGCATGCTGTCGCTTCGCGACGACTATGACGACGCGACCCTGCAACAGTTGCTGACGACGTTCCTAGTCCCCTCTCTTCTGATCGATCAAGCCTAGCTCTGGCCGGCTCGCAACGCCCTGGCGTCGGCGCCTTACGCCCCACATGTTACAGTTGACAATATTTGTAACAAGATCATTCTTCCTCCAATAAAGCCGGCCTAAACGCCGTAACAAAAGTGGAGGAACCCATGGCGAGGTTTGACACCCTTATTCGCAACGGCTTCGTCATCGACGGCACGGGGACCCCCGGCGTCTATGCTGACATTGGCTTGAAAGACGGTCGTGTCGCAGCGATCGGCCGGCTGTTGGAACAAGACGCCGCGGACGTGATCGACGCTTCGGGCATGGTCGTCGCCCCAGGCCATGTCACTCAACACGCCCACCACGACGCCCAGCTGTTCTGGGATCCATACTGCGCCAATTCCGGCGAGCATGGCGTCACGACGATCCTCAACGCCAATTGCGGCTTCAGTATCGCGCCGGTCCGCCCCCAGGACCGAGAACGCACCATGCTGATGTTGTCGACGACCGAGCAGGTGCCCGTCGAACAGCAGCGCGCTGGCCTGCCCTGGAACTGGGAGACCTTCCCCGAATATCTCGACCGCGTAAAAGCCCTGCCCAAGGGCGTCAACATCATGTCGTTTCTGCCGCTCAACCCGCTGCTGATCTATGTGATGGGCATCGAAGGGGCCAAGTCTCGCCGCCCGACGACGGCCGAAATGGCTGAGATGCATCGGCTGATCAACGAAGCTATGGACCATGGCGCGGCCGGCATCTCGATGTCGGTCATGGGCTACGACGGCAATTCGCACCTGGACTATGATGGCACGGCGATGCCAACCGACATGCTGCACGACGACGACGTCGTCGAGATCGCCCGCGCCGTCGCCGTGCGTGGCGAAGGTCTGATCCAGATGCTGTCGGCGATCTTCCATTTCGGCAACCGCGGCATAACCGAGAAGGTGGCGCGGATGGCCAGGGGCTCAGGCGCGCGGGTCATCCACGCCGCCATCCTGACCAACGATCATTTGGCCGGCGCCGCCGAAGCCGACGTGGCCTGGCTGGAAGGCCTGCGTGACGAGGGGCTCGACATCTCCGGCAGCGCCCTGCTGAACCGCGGCTGGGTCGAAGCCAATATCGGCGAACTTGACACCGCGGCAGGCCAGTTGAGCGGTGTGCGCGAGATTATCGCCTGCGAGACGGACGAAGACCGCGTTGCCCTGTTGGCCGACCCGGCTTTCGTCGCCCGGTTCAGCGCCGAGTATGCTGGCTCGGGCCCCGCGAGTGGCGCGGGCGGCCTGGAAGGCCAGATCGTCATCGACGTCGGTGAAGCCACTGCCTTGGAGAGCTGGATTGGCCGCACGCTCGTCGACATTGCCGCCGAGCGGGGCGAGACCGTCGTCCAAACGCTGTGTGATCTAGGCGTCCAATCCAAGCTGAAGGCTCAACTGAAGTCGGATGTCTGGGCCGCCAACGACCCGATCCAGGCTCGCAACTTGCTGACCAGTCCTGCCGTGGCGTCCGGCGTCAGCGACGCGGGCGCGCACACCAAGGCGTTCGCCAATGGGCACTACGCGACCGAGCTGATCATCTGGCTGGTTCGGGACCAGAAGGTGTTCACCCTGGAGGAAATGCATCACCAGTTGAGCTTCAAGGTAGCTCGCACGATCGGTCTGAGCGACCGGGGCGCGATCCTCCCGGGTTTCTGGGCCGACCTGCTGATCTACAATCTGGCCGACCTTTACCAGGACCGCGACCGGTACGAGATCGTTCACGACATGCCCAATGGCGACTGGCGGCGAAACGCCCGCTCCGGCGGTTACTCGCGGATCCTGGTCAACGGCGTGACCACCTACCACGACGGCAAGCCCACCGGCGCCCTGCCCGGCCAGTTCGCGCGCGTCACGCAGGATATGGCCTCCTCCCTGCCATTGGCCGCCGAATAGCACCCGATCCACCTCGACACGGGCGGCGCTCCGTGATGGGCGTCGCCGCCCGTGACTCCGCTTAGCTGGTAACAGAGGCCCGATGGCGAAATTCAGGACAATTGCGGATTTGATCGACGCCCAATGCGTCGAACGCGCCGACTTCGAAGTGTTGACCGTCGTGGACATCGGCCCGGACGGTGAACTTGTCGACGTCCGGCGTAGTTTCGGACAATTGCGCGCAAACGCCCGACGGTTGGCCGCCTGGCTGCAGGCCGCCGACGTGGCGCCAGGCGATCGCTTCGCCCTAATGCTGCACAATCATGTCGAGCTGGTCGAAGCGATGATCGCCGCCGCCCTGATCGGCGCGACCTTCGTGCCGATCGATCCGCGCAGCATCGGCGACAAGCTTGTCTACATGCTCGATTTCGTGGAGGCCAAGCTCGTGATCGCCGGCGACTACGCGCTGGGAGCTCTGGCTGAGGTCGCGTCCCGCCTTGTCCATACTCAGCGCGTGCTGGTCGTGGGCGAAAGGCGATTGAGTGATCGCGTGAGCGGTTTGAC
This sequence comes from Caulobacter sp. SSI4214, assembly GCF_012184455.1. Taxonomy (NCBI): domain Bacteria; kingdom Pseudomonadati; phylum Pseudomonadota; class Alphaproteobacteria; order Caulobacterales; family Caulobacteraceae; genus Caulobacter; species Caulobacter sp. SSI4214. The sequence continues at coordinate 195,480 of NZ_SZWJ01000001.1, forward strand.
GCTACACCACTACGACCGCGATCTGCCCGCCACCGACGCGGACCTGACTTCGGTCGAGCCTGATCCAGCTATCCCGATGTTCATGATGTTCACCTCGGGCACGACGGGCCACCCGAAAGCCGTGGTCCGTAGCCACGCAACCCACATGGCCGGCATCAAGGGACTAAGGGCGCTGGGAGTCCAGGCGGGCGACAAGCTCTACACGGGCCTGCCGCTCAGCCACATCAACGCCCAGTCGACGCTGGGCGCGGGGCTGTCGTTGGCCCTGCCCGTCGTTCTGAGCCGCAAATTCACCAAGAGCCGGCTGTGGGATATCTGCCGAGCCCATGGTTGCACCGTCTTCACCCTGCTGGGCGGAATGATTCCAGAGATCTATTCCGTTCCCGAAAGGCCTGATGACGCCGACAACCCCGTACGCCTGATCATCACGTCGGGTATGCCGGCCGCGCTGTGGAACGAGTACCGTCGCCGCTTTGGCGTGGAGATCACGGAAGTTTATGGCAGCACCGAAGCCGGCGGCGTGCTGATCAACCTGAAGGGCGCCGGTCCCGTTGGATCCTTGGGCAAGCCGCCCCGCGGCACGCTTGCTGCGGTCTTGGATCCCTCCGGAGAGCCCTGCCCTCCAGGCGAGCTAGGCGAATTGTGCTTCCGACCGGAGAGCACCGAAGCCACTCCGGTGACCTATTTCCGCAACGCGGCGGCCAGCCAGGAAAAGATACGGTCGGGTTGGTTCCGTAGCGGCGATATCGCCCACATGGACGCCGAGGGCTGGTTCTACTTCCACCATCGTGTCGGCGGCGGCGTGCGGCGCAATGGCGACTTCGTCAACACCGCGCTGGTCGAAACCGTGCTGGCCCGATGCTCCCTGGTCGAGGACGTCTTTGTGTACGGCGCGACCACCCCGTCGAACGTCGCCGGCGAAAAAACACTGGTGGCCGCTGTTGTCCTGCGATCGGGCGCGGCGCTGGCCGACTTGCGGGTTTGGTGCGCCGACAAGTTACAGAAGAACGAGACGCCGGAAATCTGGCAGATCTTGCCCGCCATCCCCAAGACGATCTCCGAAAAGCCGGTCGAGCGCGACTGCATCGCCCTCCTGCACGAGCATGGACTGATCGCCTCGCCAGCGCTTTCCCGCACACCGTGATTTCCTGAGGACACTGCATGATCGATCTGCATACCGCGCCCACGCCCAACGGCTGGAAGATCTCCATCATGCTGGAGGAGTGTGACCTGCCCTACCGCACCCGCTGGGTGAACATTGGCAAGGGCGACCAGTTCGCCGAGGCGTTTCTGGCTATCAGCCCCAACAACAAGATCCCGGCTATTGTCGATAACGACCCTGAGGACGGCGATGCGCCGATCAGCATGTTCGAGACAGGCGCGATCCTGCTGTACCTGGCGGAGAAGACCGGCCGCTTCCTGCCGACAGCCCTCCGCGCGCGCAAGGCTGCGCTGGAGTGGCTGTTCTGGCAGGTTGGCGGCCTTGGCCCGATGTTGGGCCAGCACGGCCACTTCAAACTCTACGCTCCCGAGCGGATCGCCTATGCGACCGAGCGCTATCGCAACGAAACCTTGCGCCTGTATGGCGTGCTGAACGCTCGCCTGGCCGTCGAGACCTACCTGGCGGGCGATGACTACAGCATCGCCGACATGGCGACCTTTCCCTGGGTCCAGACCTACAAAGCTCAGGAGATCCCGCTCGGCGATTTTCCGCATGTCGAGCGCTGGTACGACGCCTTGAAGGCGCGCCCGGCCTTGCGGCGCGGAATGGATCTGGGCCGCGACAAGATCAACCGCCGCCCGCAGGACGACGCTCGCGCACGCGAAGTCCTATTCGGCATCAAGAAGGACTGAGCCTTGGCCCATATCGAATTCTTCTTCGATCTGTCCTCACCGTGGACGCGCCTGGCCTTCCAGAACATTCAGCCGATCGTCGAGGAGACCCGCGCCACGATCGCCTGGCGCCCGTTTCTGGTGGGCGGGGTGTTCAATGCGGTCAACGACAGCGTCTATGCCGGGCGCGCCGACCCCAGCAGTCCCAAGAACCGCAACACCTTCAAATGGCTGAAGGACTGGGCGCGCGTGGCCGGGGTGCCGATGAACTTCCCCTCGCGCCATCATCCGCTGAAATCGGTAAACGCCATGCGCTTCTGCTGTGCGATTGAGGACGACCAAGACGCCCTCTTCCGCTTCTCAAACCAGGCTTTTGACGCCTATTTCGGCGAAAAGCGGAATCTGGACGCGATTGAGGTGCTGGTCGAGATCGCCGATGCCTGCGGACTGGACGGGGCGGACCTAGCGCGCAGGGCTCAAGACGATGACGTCAAGCTTCGGTTGCGGGCCAACACCCAGGAAGTCATCGATCGCGGCGGGTTCGGCTCGCCCACGATCTTTGTCGATCGCACGGAGTTGTTCTTCGGCAACGATCAGCTGCCGATTGTACGCCAGGCAATCCTCGAAGCCGATCTCTAGCGCTCGTCGCCAGTTGGGCCCGCCTCCTCCCGGAGACGGGCCGCCAACGCTAGAGCGTGATAGCCGAAAGTGTAAGCGGTTTCGGCGGTTATCACGCTCTAAATGTTTGATTTAGAGCCTTATTTTTCCGCTCGAATGATTCCATTCGAGCGGATAAGGCTCTAGGCTCGAGCCAGGTAGAGCGACTGCGGAGCCATGAACTCCAACAGACCCTCCATTCCGTTTTCGACGCCGAACCCGCTCTGCTTATGGCCGCCAAAGATCGTATCTGGACGCAGATTGAGGTTTTGATTGATCCACACCGTTCCGGTCTCCAGACGCCGGGCGATGTCGACAGCCTTGTCCAGGTCCTTGGACCACACCGCGCCGGCCAGGCCGTATTCGCTATCGTTGGCCCGATCGATGACGTCATCGATATCGGAGAACTTCAGCATTGGCAGGATTGGTCCGAAGGCCTCTTCTTGAACGACGCGTTCGGCCTCGGGCGGATTATCAACGATGGTGACTGGCACGAAGTAACCACCGTTGGATGGCGCCTCGCCTTGGAACAGGGTGAGCTTCTTGGTCTTCGCGTCATTCAGCAGGTCGATAACCCGATCGTACTGGCGCTTGTTCTGGATCGGCCCTAGCACCGTGCCCTGCTCGCCGCCGTCGCCCACCTTGACCGCCTTGGCGATGGCGACCAGACGATCGCGCAGACCGTCATAGATATCCTCGTGCACGTATAGCCGTTTGGTGGCCACGCAAATCTGGGCGCTGTTGTAGAAGGCCCCAAAGAAGATCTTCTGCGCGACCTCGTCCAGGTCGACATCAGGCATGACTATCGCCGCGTCGTTTCCGCCCAGCTCGAGCGTCACGCGCTTGAGGTCCTTGGCCGCGCTCTCCAGGACGCGCTTGCCGGTGGCCGTCGAGCCCGTGAAGGAGATCTTGGCGAAGCCCGGGTGGCTGGTCATCCATGGCCCTAGCTCATCGCCGCCGCTGATCACGTTCAGGACGCCGGGCGGAAAAACGTCGGCCAGCAACTGGCCGATCTTCAGGGTGCATAACGGCGTGAAGGGCGAGGGCTTGAGCACCATGGTGTTACCCGCGACCAGCGCGGGTGCGACCTTCCACATGGCCAGCGATACTGGAAAGTTCCACGGCGCGATGGCGCACACCACGCCTAACGGCACATAGCGCGTCTCGATCAGCTGAACGGCGGAGTCTTCCGCCACATGGATCGGCGGGGTCATGGCCGCGACGGACTTGAGCCACTCGCCCGCCATCAACACTTCCTGACGGGCCGCGTCGACGGGACGGCCCTGCTCCTTGGTAAACAGCCGCCCCAGCTCCTCCGCGTGAGCGATCAAGATGTCGCCGGCTTTAGCCACCAGGGCTTGGCGCTCAGCAATCGGGACCTTTTTCCAAATCTTGTACGCGGCCTTGGCCGCAGCGACCGCTGCGTCAAGCTGGTCACGACCGCAGTCGGGAGCCTGCGCGAAGATCTCGCCGGTGGCGGGATTGGTAACCGGGATCGTGGCGGCGGCGCTCACCGCCTTGCCGTCGATGGTCATGGCGTAGTCGGTGTGGAAGTTCATGGCCGAGTTCCTTGCGTATCCATCAGGAGGACGACTTTGACGCACTCTCCGCGATGCTGTGCGGCGATCGCCTCGTTGATCTGGGAGAAGGGAAAGCAGGTGATCATCCGGTCGAAGGGCAGATCGCCGCGTCGATGGTGATCCATCAGTTCGGGCAGGAAGACGTCGGGGTCGCTGTCGCCCTCGATAATTCCCTTGATCGTATAACCGAAGGTCATGATCCGGTTGATGTCGCCGGGCGGCGGCGAGCCCCGCGGCGATACGCCGACGATCCCGAACACGCCCTTGGAGGCCAGGGTGTCCATCACCGCGCTCTGTACCGTGGGGACGCCGGTGGTGTCGAAGGCGTAGTCGACGCCCTCGGGCGCTATAGCCCGAACGGCGGCGGCCAGATCGGTCTCAGCCTTGGGGTCGATCGTGTGGGTGGCTCCGAACTCCAGAGCCAGGGCGCGGCGAGCAGGATGCGGTTCGACAAGGATCACGATACGACAGCCCTGAAGCTTGGCGCCCATCACCGCACTCAGTCCCACCGGACCTCCACCGGTGATCAGTAGGCTGGACCCTGCCTTGCAGGCTAGGGAGCGCATGATCCCGCCGGCGCCGGTCTGGATCCCGCAGCCAATCGGCCCCATCAACTCCAGCGGCAGGTCTTCTGGGACCTTCACGACGTTTCGTTCGTAGGTCAGGGCGTGGGTCGCGAAGGACGATTGGCCGAAAAAGTTGCTGCCGATCGGTCCGGCGTCATCGCGTATGGCCTTGGAACCGTCGCTTCTCACGCCCGCGTAGTTGAGCTGCGGCATGGTCCTGCAGTAAGCAGCGTCACCATCGTCGCATCGAGAGCAATGACCGCAAGAGCGGAACGTCATGGCCACCCGGTCGCCGACAGCGACCTTGGTGACCTTGGCGCCAACCCGCTCGACGACGCCCGCCCCCTCATGACCCAGCACAACCGGCGGCGCGATCGCCTCGCTCTCCTTGAAGACTAGATCGGTGTGGCAGACGCCAACGCCAACGACCCGCACCAGGATCTCATCGTCGCGCGGGTCGTCCAGCTCGACAGACCTGATGACAAAGGGCTTGCCCGCGCCTTGCGCTACGGCGGCTTGAACATCCATGCCGGACCTCCCAACGTCGCTCACCCCGCCTCTACGGCGTGGAGGGTGGATTGATGCGATCTTTGTCGTCGCGATTGACCCAGTCTTTAAATGGTCATTTAATTAAGTCAATCTCCGCGACACTCGGAATGAAGGCATGACCCGCGATAGCGCTCGACCACGGTCCCCAAAGGGCGATGCCGCGGAAGGGCGCGGCGTCCTCCTGTCCGCGGCGCGCGAATTGCTGAGCGAGCATGGCGACTCGCGGTTCTCCTTGGCTGAGGTCGCCGCGCGCGCGGGCCGCAACATCGCTCTGGTCAGCTACTATTTCGGCGGCAAGGAACAGATGCTGGCGGCGATCCTCGCCGAAGACGAAGAGGTCGTGCTCGGCCCCTTACGAACGCTTGCCGCCAGCGACTTGCCCGCCGAGCAACAGCTGGAGCAGCACATCACCGGCCTGGTCGACCTCCTGGCCGAGCGCCCATACCTCAATACGCTTATTCACGAATTGCTGAGGCGCAGCGGCAAAACCATTGGCGAGGACATAACCAACCGTCTGATCAAGCCCATCATCGATTTCCAAGCCGCCCTACTGGCCAGGGGCCTCGCCGAGGGCGCGTTCAGGACCGTCGATCCTTTCGTCTTCCACCTCAATTTAATGGGCGGCATCGAAATGCTGTTCAGCGCCCGGTCGACGGTCCGGTTCGGTTTCGGCCTCAGGGCGGATGACGCCAAAGTGCGGGAGCGGTTCATTCGCGAAACCCTGTCGTTGGTCATGGACGGCGCGCGCGCTCGAAACACCTGACATTCGATCTTCTCGGGCGCTCACAAGCCGAGAGGCGCTTGCCCATCAGTTGATTAAATGATTATTTAATTTCCGCTCTCCACGCGACACCCCAACCGCGCAACCTCGCACGGAGGCAAAGCGGACGGGTGGAAGCGCGAAAGCCAAATAAGACCGCCTCGAAAAACCCAGGGAGGATCTGATGCCTAGCGCGACAGTCGCCATCGACAACCCGAGAGTCCCCGAAGACCTCGCCAACACGCTCGTTCGACCAGCGGCCTATGCCGACCAAACCATCCACGACGTCTACAGCTGGTTGCGTCGCAACAGCCCGTTAGCGATCGCGGAGCCCGAAGGCTTCGATCCGTTCTGGGTCGTCACCAAACATGCCGACATTCTCGAGATCAGCCGCAACAATGGCCTATTCCCAAGCGGCGAACGGGCCACCACGCTGAACAGCAAGGCGCATCTGGAGCGGAACCAAAAGATCACCGGCTCCCCCCATCTGGTCCGGTCGATCATCCAGATGGATGAACCGGATCACATGAAATACCGCCTGCTCTCGCAGGCTTGGTTCATGCCCGGCAATATCCGCAAGCGCGAGGAGGCCATCCGCGAGCTGGCGCGAAAAGCCGCCGAGACCCTGGCGGCGCGAGGCGGCGTGAGCGACTTCGTGGCCGACGTGGCGTTGCATTTCCCGCTGCACGTGGTCATGGAGATTCTCGGCGTGCCGCCAGAGGACACGCCCCGCATGCTTCGCCTGACCCAGCAGTTGTTCGGGGCCCAGGACCCTGACACAGCGCGCGTCCAGGCCGCGCTCACCGCCGAGCAATACGGCGCCATGCTCGAAGCCGTTGTCGCCGACTTCACCGCCTATTTCGAGACGATCAGCGCCGACCGCCGCCTCAATCCTCGCGACGACCTGGCCAGCGTGATCGCCAACGCCCAAGTCGACGGCGCGCCGATCCCGCCGCGTGAAGCGGCCGGCTACTACATCATAGTCGCCACCGCGGGGCACGACACCACGGCCTCCTCGACCGCCGGGGTGATGTGGGCTCTGGCCACGACGCCGGGCCTGTTGGAAAGGGTGAAAGCCGACACCGCCCTGATCCCTGCCCTGATCGAGGAAGCCATTCGCTGGACCACACCGGTCAAGACCTTCATGCGGTCGGCCAGCCAAGACACCGAGCTGCGGGGCCAGACGATCCGCAAAGGCGACTGGTTGATGCTGTGCTACGCTTCGGGCAATCGCGATGAGGCGGTCTTCGACAATCCCTTCGCCTTCGACATCGATCGCAAGCCCAATCGGCAAGTGGCCTTTGGCTACGGCGGTCATGTCTGTCTAGGCCAGCATCTGGCCCGGATGGAGATGCGCATCCTGTTCGAGGAGCTTCTGCCGCGCTTGCGCAGCGTGAAACTGGCGGGCGAACCTCGGTCCATCGAGAGCTGGTTCGTGAACGGCCTGAAGACTCTGCCCATCCAGTTTGAGATGGACTGAGCGCGCCATGACGTTGGAAGGCCCGCTCGCCCACCCCAGCCACATCGCGCGGCTCCATCCGAACCGCCCGGCCGTCATTATGGCCGAGACCGGCCAAACCCTTTCTTATGGCCAGATGGAGGCGCGCGCCAATCAGGGCGCGCATCTTTTCCGATCGTGGGGCCTCTCGCGCGGCGACGTCGTCGCATTGTGCCTGGAGAACGGCGCCGAATATTTCGAGATCACCTGGGCCGCTCAGCGCGCCGGCCTCTATTGGACCTGTATCTCAACTCGGCTGACAGCGCCCGAGGCAGCCTACATCGCCCGCGATTGCGGGGCCCGCCACCTGGTCGTCTCGGCAAGCCTGGCAGACCTGGCCGCCGATCTCGGCCGGGAGCTTGCGGGCGAGATCAAGGTTCTCGTCTCCAGCGGCGACAAGACCGCGGACAGCTTCGAGGCGGCCCGCGATCGGCTTCCGACCACGCTGATTGATGACCCTTCCGCTGGCGGCGACATGCTCTATTCCTCCGGCACGACGGGACGCCCTAAGGGCGTGCGTTCGCCGCTGCCGCAAGGCGCCTTCGACGCTCCCTCCCCCATGGCCAGCAGAGTCGAGACCCTGTTCGGCTTTGGTCGCAACGGCGTCTATCTTTCGCCCGCGCCGCTTTATCACGCCGCGCCCCTGCGGTGGGCCATGTGCGTCCATCGCCTGGGCGGTACCGTGGTGGTCATGGCGCGCTTCGACGCCGAGGCGGCGTTACGGTTCATCGAGTCCCATCAGGTCACCTGCGCCCAGTTCGTTCCCACCCATTTCATCAGGATGCTGAAGCTACCCGAGGCCACACGCCAATACGATGTCAGCTCGCTGCGCGCGGTTGTCCATGCCGCCGCGCCTTGTCCCGTACCGGTCAAGCGCCAGATGATCGGCTGGTGGGGACCCATAATCCACGAATACTACGGCGGCACCGAAGGTAACGGCCTGACCTACATCAGTTCGGATGAATGGTTGGCCCACCCAGGTTCGGTCGGACGCGCCATCGTCGGTGATTTGAAGATCTGCGACGAGGCAGGCGATCCCCTGCCGCCGCGCGTCGAGGGGCTGGTGAGCTTCGCGGACGGCCCGTCCTTCACCTACCACAACGACCCCGCCAAGACGGCCGAGACCCGCAACAAGCACGGCTGGACGTCATTAGGCGATATCGGCTGGGTCGATGAGGAAGGCTACCTGTACCTGACCGATCGCAAGAGCTTCATGATCATTTCGGGTGGGGTGAACATCTACCCGCAGGAGATCGAGAATGCGCTGATCGGCCATGACAAGATCGCCGACATCGCCGTGGTCGGCGCGCCCGACCCCGACCTGGGCGAAGCGGTGGTGGCCGTTGTCCAACCAGCGTGCTGGACCGATGCCGGGCCCGAACTGGCGGCCGAGATCCTGGCCTACGCCCGGGACCACCTGGCGCGCTACAAGACGCCACGCCGTGTGGAGTTCATGGAAGAACTGCCCCGTCACCCGACCGGTAAGCTGCTGAAGCGCCTGATCCGTGACCGGATGTGGAACGCCCAGGACACGCCGCCTTCTTAGCGATGACCTCGCAGGGAGGGGCAACGAAAAAGTCCCGGGCGCTAGGCCCGGGACAGTCGTTTGATGCGCCCCGATCGGCCCGGGGTGGTCCAACCGTTACCCATCAGGAGAGGAGACCGGCGCCGGCTCTTTCGAGCCGCCGCCGGGCGAAGATCGCGGCCTAGAACTTTCGCGAGAGCTGAACGCCCCAGGTCCGCGGAGCGGCGTAGTTGCCCATGTAGGCCCCGATTGCACCGATATAGGTGACGTTCTGCTTGTAAATCTTGTCGCCAAGATTGTTCACGTAGAGCCGCAGTTCGGTCAGCCTGTTGGCGTCGCTCAGCTTGGCCGAGACGCTGGAAAGCCAATAGGCCTTCTGGGTGTCGTTAGCGGTGCCGAAATAGCGCAGAACCACGTCATCGCTGTAAGAAACATCCCCCCGCACGGTCAGGGTCGACAGGAAGCCTTCGCCGAGGTCGATGCGATACTCCCCGCCAAGGCGCGCGGTGAAGTCCGGCGCATGGGGCAAGGGCTTGCCGTCCAGGTTTTGCACGCCAAGGCTCGGCTGGGCGTCATCGTAGCCCGAGAAACCGTTGAACCGAGCATGGGTGAGCGTCGCTGACCCATCCAGCTTAAGGCTCTCGGTGAGGCTCCAGGAGAACTCGCCCTCAAGCCCATAGATTTTGGCATCGGCGTTCTGCACCACCGTGGTGGTCGGCGGCTTGGTGATCGTCACCTGCAGGCCCGAATAGTCATAGTAAAAGGCCGCGAAATTGGCGATCACGCGCCGGTCGAACAGTCGCGATTTCAGACCCACCTCATAGGCGTCGATGCCCTCGGGCCTGTAGAGACCAAGGGCGCCGACCGCGCCGCCATCCCCGCCCTCCAGGTTCTCGCCGCCGGACTTGAAGCCCTTGGAGTATTGAACATAGCTGTTGACGTTATCGGTCAGATCGAATTGCAGATTGATCTTCGGCAGCAGCTTGCTGCTCGTGGTCCCGACCGCGATGGGCCCCGCCGCATAGGCGGCCGAACCGGGCACGACGCCAACGCCCGGAATGGACACGATCCGGTTTTGCAGGAAGTCCTTGGTTTCGTGATTGTAGCGCAAGCCAAGGTTCAGGCGCATGCGCTCGGAGAACGAGTAGGTCACGTCCGCGAAGGCTGCCAGAGACTCGGTCTTACTATCGACCGAGGCGGTCAGGACGGTGTTGGCCGGGACGCCGAAGCCGGGGGCGAAGAAGGTTCCCAGGCGCAGCGGCAGCGCGTTGCCAGCCTTCTCATGATAGTAATAGAGGCCCAGAATCCACTGCACCTTGTCGCCGGCGCCCAGCAGGTTGAACTCCTGAGCGTACGACTTCGAAGGGCGGGTAAAGTCGATGGTGTTGAATCCGTCGAGGATCGTGGAATCGGCGTCGACCGAAACCTTGCTCTTGTGGTCGACATAGCTGGTGATCGACCGTAGCGAGACCTTGTCGGAGATCGTCCAATTGACCGTGCTCGACAGCACCGTTGTCTTGGAATTTTGCGCGAAAGGCTGATCGGCGACGATACGATTGGGCTCTAGCGTCTGGCCCGCGGTAGGGATCAGCGCCGGCGTGAACAGCTGCTGCCAGCCATTGGCAGCCTTGTTCTCTTCGTAGCGCGCAGCCAAGTCTATGGTCAGGCCGCTGGACGGCTCAAGGCGTAGAGCCCCTCGCACATAGTTGATATCCGCGCCGCCCAGGGTCTTGCCGCTAGGCGAGATCTTCACATAGCCGTCCTGTTCATCGTGCCCCCCGCTCAGCCGCCCATAGACGCCATCGGCCAGCGGACCGGAAACATAGCCGCTGACGCCGAAGGCTGACCGGCTGCCGGTCGAGACGTTCGCCATGCCCTCGAATGTTCTTGAGGGGGCCTGGGACACGAAGTTGATCGCGCCGCCGGTGGCGTTACGGCCATAGAGTGTCCCCTGCGGACCGCGCAAGACCTCGACCCGGTCCAGATCAATGGCGCGAACCGACGGCATGGTAGACCGCGGCAGGAAGACGCCATCGGCGTACATGGCCACTGTTGGCTCGGTGATGCCGGAGTCCACGGTCGAGCCGACCCCGCGGATGGTCACCAGCGCGGACCCGAAGTGCTCGCCCCAATTGACGTTGGGGACCAGCTTGGCGATGTCCTTGACGTCCGAGACGCCGCGATCCTTCAGCGTCTCCGCCGACAGGGCCGAGACCGAGGCGGCGACATCCTGAAGGTTCTCGCCACGCTTCATCGCCGTCACGACGATTTCATCGACCGTGGCGGTGGGCGGCTTTTGATCGGCGGCGGCAAAGGCCGCGCTGGCCGAGAACAAGGTGGGCGCGGCCACGGCAATAGCCGTGGCGCAATACAGCACGAGCTTGCGTCGCATCATCCATTCCTCCCCTAGGGCGTTGTTTTTATAATATTTATCACCAGGCTCGGTACTGCCGGGCCCGGCCTGGGACGGTTCAGGCTGCTCGCCCAGCGCACCGCATTATGGCGTTGAAGCGGGCTGCTAGGCCCTGCCGTCCAAGGCATCGCGACGCTGTTACAACTGACAAGAATTGTCAATTGCTCGCTTAATCGCTAAGCCGTCAATTTAATCACTCGTTTAAACGCCCGAGCTTCTCGTGATGGAAATGCGGGAATTGGCGGTCTCACGCTTGAGGATCGCTCTCGGAGCCTATTTGAAATTGGAGTTTCATCCATGACGCGCGCCAATGCCTCGATCCCTGTTCCACAACAGGTCCAAGACGCTATCCGCACCCTGATCCGCTGGTCCGGAGAGGACCCAGAGCGCGAAGGCCTACAGGAAACCCCGCAACGCGTAGCCCGAGCCTGGAAAGAGTATTGCGGAGGGTACGAAGAGGATCCGGCCATCCACCTGGAAAAGGTGTTCGAAGAGGTAGGGGGTTACAACGAGATCGTCCTGCTCAAGGACATCCCGTTCCAGTCTCACTGCGAACACCACATGGCGCCAATCATCGGAGTGGCGCACATCGCATACCTCCCCCGCGACCACGTGGTCGGCATCTCCAAGCTCGCGCGCGTCCTGCATGCCTATGCACGTCGCCTGCAGGTTCAGGAGCGGTTGACGGCCGAAGTCGCCGACTGCTTGTGGAACAATCTCAAGCCTCTGGGCGTCGCGGTCGTGGTGGTCGCCAACCATGCCTGCATGAGCGGGCGCGGCGTGCGCACGCCCGGCGTACAAATGAAGACGAGTCGGATGATGGGGGTCTTCCAGGATGACGAGCGCTCCCGGCGCGAGGTGCTAGCTCTTATGGGGCTTTGAAGGCCAATGCGGGACCCTGCCCAAGACGGGCGCTCACGACGGGCGCGCCTGCTCGACCGCGAGCCGCCTGCGCTACGGCGCCATCAGCTATTTCACGGCCGCCGACCTGACCAGTGACGTGACTGTCGCGACAACTTAACGCCGTCCGGCTAAGCCGTTGAAACTGAACGAGGTGGCAAATTCGCCAACTTGAGGCCACCACTTAACGCTGGCCCAGAAAGCCCAGGTGACAAGCTAACGCTGTCCCTAAACCCGGAGCTAGGTCCTGAAGCGCCTTTCGTTCAAGCGTCATCGGTTCCCGCCTGAGATCATCCGGCACGCGATCTGGCTCTACTTCCGCTTCAGCCTAAGCCTGCGAGACGTGGAAGAGTTGCTGGCTGAACGCGGCGTCGAAGCCAGCTACGAGACGATCCGACGCTGGGCGAAGAAGTTCAGGCCGGCGATCGCGCGCCGACTGAAGGCGCTGCGGCCCAAGCCGTCGCCGCGCTGGCATCTCGATGAAATGATCTGTCGGGTCGGTGGCAAGCACGTCTATCTGTGGCGCGCCGTGGACGACGAAGGGGAGGTGCTCGACATCCTGGTGCAGCGGCGCCGGGACGCCGACGCGGCCAATAAGTTCCTGACGAGATTGCTGCGTGGCCAACCCATCGAACCCGAACGGATAACGACCGACGGGCTCAGATCCTACGCCGCGGCGCTGAGGGATCTGGAACGCAGCCACCTCCATCTTTCGGGTGGCCTGCGCGAAAACAACAGGGTGGAGAACTCTCACCTGCCGATCCGACAGCGGGAACGAAGGATGCAGGGCTTCAGAAGTCCGGCCTCCGCCCAGCGCTTTCTCACCACCCACGCCGCCGTCTACAACACCTTCAACACCCAACGTCACCTGGTCAGCCGCCCAACGCTTCGGCGCTTCCGCGTCCAGGCTCACGCCGCGTGGGCGACGGCGACCGCCTGAGGCGGCTAAGTATTCACCCCGTGCGGCCTCTCGCGGCTAACGTGACAGCTCCCTCCGCAGGTACTGCAGCCGGTCGTTCAAAAGGCGGGGATACTTGGTCAACAGCGGCGTGTAGGCTGGATGCCAGGAACAGCGTACGGCCGTCTCGTTGAGATGGGTTTCGATGAAGCCCCAGGCAGAGACGATAACGCCGCGATAGAGCATGGCCGCCAATGCGTCGGGCTCAGGGGTCCAAGGATTGATCTCGACCATGCAGTCGAAACGCCCTGGATCGCGGCGATAGCCAGGCCCGGCCATGCCACGATACGCGCCTTCACGGGCGAAACACTGGGCTAGATCCATTATCGTTCCCTATCCTCGCCCGGACAAAACCGGGCGTTCCTCGGACGGCCTGCGGCCATTCTCACCGGGCGAATAGACCTCGCCGAACGCCGCGCTCAGCATTTCGGCCATCAACGCCTCGTCCACGCCTTGCAGGCGCACCAGCGTCACACCCGTTGCGCGCCGACGTCCAGGCTCGACGGTGACAGCGTCGCTCTGGACGATCGCCTTCGCCTGATCCTTTCGGCTGAGCTTGATGACCGCCCAACCGGGCGCGGGCCATCCCAAGGTGGCGAAAGCCTTGTCACCGACACGAAACTGCACGGCGTCGAGCACCGGCCGTACTTGGACGCCCGGTGCCAGGCGAGAGGCAAGGTTGGAGAAGGCATCGGGCGTCATGGCGATCCTCGCACGGAACGACATCCCTGATGTTCATGAGTCGCGCCGTAGTCGCAAAGCTGGCGTCCGACTGCGTCAAGAACGGTCGCCGTGCTTGCCCTTGCCCTATGCGAACTCGACGCTAAGCAGAACTAACTGACCTCCGCAGACTTGATGACTCTGATGTAGCTTGTGGATCGCCGACATGATCGGGTGCACGGCCCAAACGCTGAACGAATGGGAAAAGAAGACCAGGGTCGATGCGGGCAAGCGGGTGGGTCGCCCAGCGACGTGTCCGAGAAGATGAAGGCGCTGGACCGGGAGAACCGCGAGCCGCGCCAAGCCAACGCACCGAAGGTCGGCCCATAGCAGCCAGATCCCGCGCAAGGCCCGCGCCTATTTCGCCCAGGGGCAGCTCGCGGTTCTCCCGATCGAGCTGTGGGCCAAATAGGTTGTCCATCCGGTCCGGACCCGAGAAGCTGCGGTTGCGAAGCTACAGAGTTTCAGGAGGGATCGGATGGACGCGCATAAGAATGCCCGTCTGACACCGCACAGTCGAGCACCTACCTACTGTTCAAGCTTTAAGCCGTTTGGCGAACCAGTCT